>JAIFNF010000033.1 GCA_020047885.1 Gammaproteobacteria bacterium
TGATCCTGGTCGATCCGAAGATGCTGGAATTGTCGATTTATGAGGATATTCCGCATTTGCTCACGCCGGTGGTGACGGATATGAAGGAGGCGGCGAATGCCTTGCGCTGGTGTGTGGCCGAGATGGAGCGCCGCTATAAGCTGATGGCGACGCTGAAAGTGCGGAATATCGCTGGCTTTAACCGGAAGGTGCAGGATGCGCTGGATGCCGGGGAGGGATTGGCGGATCCGTTCTGGACCCCGGACCGTGCGGAACATCCGGGCGAGATTGAGGTGTTGCAGCCGTTGCCGTTTATCGTGGTGGTCATCGACGAGTTGGCCGACATGATGATGATTGTGGGTAAGAAAGTGGAGGAGTTGATTGCCCGGTTGGCGCAGAAGGCGCGGGCTTCCGGCATTCATCTGATTCTGGCGACGCAGCGGCCATCAGTGGATGTAATTACCGGGTTGATCAAGGCCAATATTCCCACCCGCGTGGCGTTTCAGGTGTCGTCGCGGGTGGATTCCCGGACGATTCTCGATCAGATGGGGGCGGAACAATTACTGGGTCATGGCGATATGCTGTATTTGCCGCCAGGGACCGGGTTGCCACAACGGGTGCATGGGGCGTTTGTCGATGACCACGAAGTGAATCGGGTGGTGGAGTATCTGCGGCAGACCGGTGCGCCGAATTATATCGAGGAGGTGCTCATTGAGCCGGGTGAGGATGGGGATAGCGGAGCTGGCACTAGTGAGGAGGAGGGGCGCGGGGAGAGCGATCCGCTGTATGACGACGCGGTGCGCATTGTGACCGAATCGCGTCGCGCCTCGGTGTCCGGGGTGCAACGCCGGTTGCGGATTGGCTATAACCGGGCGGCGCGGCTGGTCGAGGAGATGGAAGTAGCGGGCGTGGTGGGTTCCGTGCAGCCGAATGGCAGTCGGGAAGTGTTGGCCCCGCCGCCACCGTGATGAGTGCGTTTCAGTGACCTTTGGAGAACCGTGTGAATCAACAACCCTTCCTCATCTATCTGGAACAAATTTCACAGGCGCTGAAAGCTGGGAATGCGACGGAACATACGCACCGTCCGGCCTTGAAGCAGTTGATTGAATCACTGGATGCCGCGATCACGGCGACGAATGAACCGAAGCGGATAGCCTGTGGGGCACCGGATTACATCGTGACGCGGGGTTCATTGCCGCTGGGCTATATCGAAGCGAAAGACGTTGGCGCGGATCTGGACGCGGTGGAAGTCAGTGAGCAGTTGCAGCGATATCGGGCGGGGCTGGGGAATTTGTTGCTGACCGATTACCAGGAGTTTCGCTGGTATGTGGCAGGCGAATGGCGTTTGACGGCGCGGTTAACTGAGGATTCGGTGTCGTCGGTCGCTGAATTGCTGACGCAGTTTCTGACAGTCGCCGCGCCACTCATTAGCACCCCTCGGGACTTGGCCACGCGACTGGCGGCACAGGCGCAACTGCTGCGGGGACTGATTCAACGGGCTTTGGCGGTGGAGTCGCCGGGCGATTCATTGTCCGGCCAGTGGCAATCCATTCGGGAAGTGTTATTGCCACATCTGACTGTCGAGCAATTCAGCGATCTGTACGCGCAAACGCTGTGCTACGGGTTATTCACGGCCCGTTGCCATGCGCTGCCGGGAGAACATTTCACGCGCCGCCAGGCGGCCTACGATCTGCCGCGTACCAATCCCTTTTTACGCACACTGTTCAGTTATGTCGCCGGGCCGGAGTTGAATGACAACATCGCCTGGGCGGTGGACGATGTCGCAGAATTACTGGCGCGGGCGGACATTGCCGCGATTTTGCACGATTTTGGGCAACGCACCGGTCAGGAAGACGCAGTAGTGCATTTTTACGAGACCTTTCTGGCAGCTTATGACCCGGCGCTGCGGGAATTGCGGGGCGTGTATTACACCCCGGAGCCGGTGGTGTCGTATCTGGTGCGGAGCGTCGATGCGTTGTTGAAACAGGTCTTTGAACTGCCACTGGGATTGGCCGATGCGGAAAAGATGACGGTTCCGGATGGGGCGGGAACTACGGAAGTCCATCGGGTGCAGATTCTGGATCCGGCGACCGGAACCGGGACTTTTTTATATCGCGTGATTCGGCAGATTCAGGCGACATTTGGTGATAATCAGGGCCTATGGTCGAGCTATGTCCGTGAGCATTTATTACCACGCTTGTACGGGTTTGAATTGCTGATGGCTCCCTACACGGTGGCGCATTTAAAACTGGGGTTGCTATTGCGGGATACCGGTTATGATTTTGCCGGCGATGACCGCTTGCAGGTGTATCTGACTAATGCGCTCGATCAAGCGCGGGAATTAAAGCATCTCCCTTTATTTGGCGAATGGTTGATTCGAGAAGCGCGCCAGGCAGCGTATGCCAAACAGGACGCGCCGATTATGGTGGTGTTGGGCAATCCGCCCTATTCCGGGCACTCCGCGAATCAAGGGGAATGGATTGCCGGATTACTGCGGGGTTTCGATGGCGTGAGCGGGCAAAAAACCGGCAATTACTTCGCTATGGATGGACAACCCCTGGGCGAACGTAATCCCAAATGGTTGAATGATGACTACGTTAAATTCATCCGGTTCGCCCAATGGCGGATCGAGCGAACGGGCCATGGCATTCTGGCGCTGATTACTAATCACGGCTATTTGGACAATCTCACCTTTCGGGGAATGCGGCAGAGCCTGATGGGAACCTTTGACCACATCTATCTGCTGGACTTGCACGGCAACATCAAGAAACGGGAGAAAGCCCCGGACGGCGGCAAGGATGAGAATGTGTTTGATATTCAGCAGGGAGTCGCGATAGCCCTGTTCGTGCGCTCCCCGCGCCCAGTCGACCAAGCCCCAGTGGACTGTCAGGTTTATCACGCCGAATTATGGGGCGAGCGCAAGGGCAAATATCAGTGGCTACTGGAGCATGATGTGCAGAATACGCCTTGGGAGCGACTCCAGCCCAGGACGCCCTGCTATTTGTTTCTGCCGAAAGACCTGGAGTTATTGGCTGAATATGAAGCGGGCTGGAAAATTAATGAAATCATGCCGGTGAATAGCGTGGGCATTGTGACGGCCCGCGATGATCTGACAATTCAATGGAGTAAGCAACAGGTTTGGGAGACAGTACAGGATTTTGCATCGCTATACTCAGAACAGGCGCGCAAAAAATATCAATTAGGCCCGGATGCCCGCGACTGGAAAGTCAGTCTGGCTCAGGATGATTTAAAATCAGGTAAGGGTTTGTCAAAGGAACGTATCAGACCGATTCTCTACCGACCTTTTGATACTCGCTATACCTATTACACTGGAAAAACCCGTGGCTTTATTTGTATGCCGCGACCAGAACTAATGCGTCATGTTATTGTTGGGAAAAATTTAAGCCTGATTACCATGCGCCAAGTTGCTTTGCATGATGCTTACAGTCATTTCATGGTTTCAAGGTCGATTGTGGAAGCCAGAGCTTTTTACAGCAATAAAGGAATAATGAGCCTATTCCCGCTGTATCTGTACGATCCAATAGATAAGAAGGAGCTGTTCGCCAGTGGTGTTAAACGTCGCCCTAACCTGCTGCCGGCTTTTACTGAGGCATTGGCGACAACCTTAAACTGTGCCTTTATCCCGGAGGGAACTGGTGATTTAACGACCACTATCGGCCCAGAAGATATTTTCTATTATGCCTACGCAGTATTCCATTCGCCAACTTATCGGCGTCGCTATGCTGATTTTCTCAAACGGGATTTTCCGCGTTTGCCGTTGACGTCTAACCCGGCATTATTCCGGGAACTGTGCGAACGGGGCGCGGAATTAACGGCATTACATCTGATGGAACGGAACATTCCAGCGATAGCGACTTATCCCATTCCTGGCAATGATCGGGTCGAGAGCATTCGCTATGTGGCACCGAATGGCGATGTGCCGGGGCGGGTGTGGATTAACGCAGCGCAATACGTTCAAGGTATTCCCCCGGACGTCTGGAATCTTCACGTCGGCGGCTATCAAGTGCTGGCCAAGTGGCTGAAAGATCGCAAGGGCCGGGTGCTAAATTTCGATGAACTGCTGCACTATCAGCGCGTCGCCGCTGTTCTACAATGCACTCTGGATATTCAACAGGCCATTGATGGGGCGATTGGGGAATGGCCGTTGCGATAACAACCAAGGAGTCTCTTGTATGATAATTTCGACTATTCTCGATCACATTGATAGCGGACACATCGCGTTGCCGGAGTTTCAGCGTGGTTATGTGTGGAACCGGGATCAGGTTCGGGGTTTGTTCGACTCGCTGTATCGTCGTCATCCAGTGGGTGGGTTACTGGTTTGGGTAACGGAATCCAGGAAAGCGGCATATCGCGGCAATGGGCCACTGATAACGGGGGTAGTGAAACTGCTACTTGATGGCCAGCAGCGTGTAACCTCACTCTACGGTGTGGCGCGTGGCAAGCCGCCGAAATTCTTTGATGGCAATCTACAAGCCTTTACCGGTCTCCGCTTCCATCTTGATACGGAAACCTTCGCGTTTTACCAACCCGTGAAGATGCAGGATGATCCACTCTGGATTGATGTCACTGGACTTATGAAGAAGGGTCACGCTGGTATCGGCGAGTTTGTGACCCAACTGAGTTCAAAGTCGGAGTTTGTAGCAAATATTGGTGGCTATGTAGGTCGAATGAGTCACCTTCTTGCTATCCTAGATATAAATCTCCATGTTGAGGAAGTGACTGGCACTGACAAGACATTGGATGTTGTCGTGAATATCTTCAACAAGGTCAACAGTGGCGGCACCAAACTTTCTAAGGGTGATCTTGCGTTAGCCAAGATTTGTGCTGATTGGCCAGACGCCCGCCATACCATGAAGGCCAAGCTCAAGGAATGGGCAAAGGTCGATTATCACTTCAACCTGGATTGGCTACTGCGCTCGGTGAATACCGTACTGACTGGTGAGGCCAAGTTTCAGTATTTGCATGAAAAAAGCGCGGACGAAGTTCAGGATGGTCTGAAGCGAGCCATCAAGCACATTGACACTTGCCTGAATCTGATCAGTGGCTACTTGGGCCTCGATCATGACCAAGTGTTCTTTGGCCGCTTTGGTGTGCCGGTGATGGTGCGTTACCTCGACCAGCTCAACAGTCCAATGGATGGGAAAGACCGAGATAAGTTACTGTTCTGGTTTATGCAGGCGGGGATGTGGGGGCGATTCTCAGGATCGACCGAGTCGTTCATTGATCAGGATCTTGCCGCGCTTGAAGAGAACGGCGGGGGACTCGACAAGTTGCTGGAGCAATTGCGTCTTTGGCATGGTGGGCTACGGGTCGAACCCGGCCATTTTACCGGATGGAGCCTTGGCGCTCGATTCTATCCGGTACTCTATCTGCTCACGCGGATGGGCGCTGCACGGGATTGGTGGTTTACCGGACTCCCGCTTAAAGCTTCGCTCTTGGGTCAGATGAGCAAGTTGGAGGTACACCACATCTTTCCTAAAGCGCAACTCTACAAGCTCAAATACAAGCGCCCGGAAGTAAACGCGCTGGCCAACTTCTGCTTTCAGACCAAGGAAACGAATCTGTGGATCAGCGATCACCTGCCGGAAGAGTATTTTCCCAAGGTCGAGGCTAAACATCCCGGCGCATTAGCATCCCAGTGGATTCCCACTGATCCGTTGCTCTGGAAAGTCGAGAATTACCGGGAGTTCCTCGAAGCCCGCAAAGTGCTGCTTGCTGCGGAAATGAACCAGCGGATGGAGGAACTTCTCCACGGGGATACGCATTGGTTGGCGGGTCCGTCGGCGGTTGTGCCTGTCAACGTTGCCTTGGATGCGGGCATGACTGATCAGGCTGAAGAGGAAGAATTCGAAGCGCTCAACACCTGGATGGAAGAACATGGATTACCGCGTGGCGTGCTGGCTTACGATTTCGCGGACGCCATGACCGGTGAGCAAAAAGCCATGTTCGATTTAGCTTGGCCCAGCGGTATTCAGGAAGAATTGAGTCAGCCAACCGCCGTCTTGCTGAACGAGGGCAGTGAAGCTTTGGCAATCGCCAGTCAGGCCGGTTTCCGGTGTTTCACGGCGATACCGGAGTTCAAGCGGTACGTAGAGACGGAAATTCTGGGATAAGCGCTGCAATCAAGCCATCGCCAGCAGGATGCTGGCGGTCTATCTACATAAAATTTTAATTATCATAAATTAAAATATAGTTGCGAAATAAAATTATCTATGATAAATTTTAATTGCAATTAACAATAACTACTGGAGGCAACATCATGTGGGTTTTTCTAAATGACGCTTTCTTGAGCATCGTTGCTGATCGCAACCATGATCAACTGTTGGTACGCGCCCGCTTAAAGGGCGACATCGAGCGCACGTTTCCAGGCGCTGAGGTGGCCGAGGACGTCGGCACCGATTATCGCTTTCGCACTTGGCTGGATCGGAAAACAGTTGCTGATGTTCTGCACAGCAAGGTCGAGACGATCAATTACCCCAATTTCAAAGGCAGTGTTCGGGAGGATGCCCGCCACACCACCTATATGGGCGTTTGGAATGTCATGCACAAGGCGCAGGAGAAAGCGCGTCAGCAATCCATGGGGAAATTATCATGAGTGAATCTGTCAACATGCCGGAAACGCGGAAAATCTTCCTGTCCGTCAACGATAGCCCGACGATGAACGGTGACCTCTGGGGTTGGCTCTACTCACGGGGGGTGATTCAGGTACGAGCGCATTCGACCGCTAAAGCACTGGAATTTATGTCGCGTTGCCAATTCGATGGCGTGATCAGCAATCTGCGGCGCGTGGAGAACGGTTGCCAGAATCCGCAGGCCGGGATTGAACTGGTGCAAAACCTGCGGCGCATCCATTCGAGCCTGCCCATCGCCATCTACACAATGAGCGTTGATCAGGCCATGCGAAATGCGGCTCTCCATGCCGGCGCGAATCTCATCACTGTGAGTCCCGATGAGTTGAAGCAGTGGTTGGTGACCTTCATTGGGGTCTGACAGTGGGCGGGTAGAGAATGGTTGGGACGCCATGCGATGATCCAGTCGGTTTTTGGTTACACTAACTGGATAGAGCAGCATGGCGTTCTGACCTTTGGAGAACCGTGTGGATCAACAACCCTTCATCATTTATCTGGAACAGATTTCCCAGGCGCTGAAAGCCGGGAATGCAACGGAGCATACGCACCGTCCGGCCTTGAAGCAGTTGATTGAAGCCCTGGATGGGACGATCACGGCGACGAATGAACCGAAGCGGATTGCCTGCGGGGCACCGGATTACATCGTGACGCGGGGTTCGTTGCCGCTGGGCTATATCGAAGCCAAGGAGGTCGGTGCTGATCTGGACGCGGTGGAAATCAGCGAACAATTACAGCGGTATCGGGCGGGACTGGGGAATTTGTTGCTGACCGATTACCGGGAATTTCGCTGGTATGTGGCGGGCGAATGGCGGTTGACGGCACGGTTGGCCGAGAATTCGGTGTCGTCGGTCGCTGAATTGCTGACACAGTTTCTGACATTGGCGGCTCCCTTGATTAACACGCCTTGGGAACTGGCGACACGGTTGGCGGCGCAGACGCAACTGCTGCGGGGACTGATTCAACCGGCGCTGGCGGTCGAGTCGCCGGGCGATTCATTGTCCGGCCAGTGGCAATCCATTCGGGAAGTGTTATTGCCTCATCTGACCATCGAGCAATTCAGCGATTTATACGCACAAACGCTGTGCTATGGGTTATTCACCGCCCGCTGTCATGCGCCGCCTGGTGAACATTTTACACGGCGTCAAGCGGCTTATGATCTGCCGCGTACCAATCCCTTTTTACGCACCCTGTTCAGCCATGTCGCCGGGCCGGAGTTGAATGACAATATCGCCTGGGCGGTGGATGATGTCGCGGAATTACTGGCGCGGGCAGATATTGCGGCGATTTTGCAAAATTTTGGACAACGCACCGGTCAGGAGGACGCGGTAGTGCATTTTTATGAGACCTTTCTGGGGGCGTATGACCCGGCGTTGCGGGAATTGCGCGGTGTGTATTATACCCCGGAGCCGGTAGTGTCGTATCTGGTGCGGAGCGTCGATGCGTTGTTGAAGCAGGTCTTTGAACTGCCACTGGGATTGGCGGATGCAGAAAAGATTACGGTTCCGGATGGGGCGGGAACTACGGAAGTCCATCGGGTGCAGATCCTGGACCCAGCGACCGGAACCGGGACTTTTTTATATCGGGTGATTCAACAGATTCAGGCGACGTTTGGCGGGAATCAGGGCTTATGGTCGGGCTATGTGCGTGAGCATTTATTGCCACGCTTGTACGGGTTTGAATTGCTGATGGCTCCGTACACGGTCGCGCATTTAAAACTGGGGCTTTTATTGCGGGATACTGGGTATGATTTTGCCGGCGATGACCGATTGCAGGTATACCTGACCAATGCGCTTGATCAAGCGCGGGAATTAAAGCATCTTCCCTTATTTGGGGAATGGCTGATTCGAGAAGCGCGTCAGGCGGCGTATGCCAAACAGGACGCGCCGATCATGGTGGTGTTGGGCAATCCGCCGTATTCCGGGCATTCCGCGAATCAGGGCGAATGGATTGCCGGATTGCTGCGGGGATTCGATGGCGTGAGCGGCCAAAAAACCAGCAATTACTTGATCCTGTAAATTTTCCCGTGGTAAATTTTGATATATACTTTTAGTATATATTCTCAAAGAGAACTTTCAAACTGAGCGGAGGAACGGCAAATGCCCACTATCGAACTGGTTCTGCTTCATAGGCGTTCAATTCAGTATGACTCCAATTGGTAATGATTGCTTTGCGCATAATTAGTCTCCGATAAAAGGCTGAATAGCTGCGATGAAATCCTCTAGCAGTTGATCCGGGATCGAGAACCGGTAGGTTTGTTCATTCCCTCCCCCGCACGGGGGGAGGGTGCAACCGCTATTTCAACGACGCCATGTCGATAACGAACCGATATTTCACATCACTGCGCAGCATCCGTTCATAAGCCTCGTTAATCTTCTGCATCGGAATCATCTCGATATCCGAAACGATATTATGTTCAGTGCAGAAGTCCAGCATCTCCTGCGTTTCCTTAATACCGCCGATCAGCGATCCAACCAGCCGCCGCCGCCGGAAAATCAGGTTAAACACGTTCGGCGAGGGATGCGGGTCTTCCGGGGCACCGACCAGGCACATCGTCCCATCCCGTTTAAGCAGCTCCAGATACGCATCGAGATTATGCGGCGCGGCCACCGTATTGAGAATGAAGTCGAAACTGCCCAGGTGGCGCTGCATCTCCTCGGGATTTTTCGAGATCACCACCTCATCAGCGCCCAGTCGTTGACCGTCCGCCGCTTTGCCCGGCGTGGTCGTGAACAGCACGGTATGCGCGCCGAGGGCATGGGCGAATTTCACCCCCATGTGGCCCAACCCGCCCAACCCGACCACGCCGACCTTCTGGCCCTTGCCCACCTTCCACTCCCGCAGGGGGGAATAGGTGGTGATGCCGGCGCACAGCAGCGGCGCAACGGCGGGCAGGTTCAGCTTCTCCGATACCCGTAGCACAAAGTGCTGATTGACCACAACCCGTTGGGAATAGCCGCCATAGGTCATATTGCCGGTATGCGGATCGGGGCTGTTGTAGGTGAAGGTCGGGCTGTTGGTGCAATACTGCTCCAGGCCCTCGTGGCAATCAGGACAGGTTCCGCAGGCATCGACCATGCAGCCGACGCCCGCCAGATCGCCGACCTTGAATGCCGTGACCTCATTGCCGACCTGGGTGACCCGACCGACAATTTCATGACCGGGGACGACCGGATAAACCGAATTTTTCCACTCATTGCGGGCGGTGTGGATGTCCGAATGGCACACGCCGCAGTAGAGAATCTCGATGTGTACATCCTGCGGTCCTGGATCGCGCCGTTCAAAGTGGAAGGCATCCAGGGGCGTGGTAGCGCTTGGTGCGGCATATCCCAGCGTTTTAATCATCAGATTTTCCTCGAACGAAGGATTAAAAAAGGGCTATCTTAAACGTAGTGTTCTACTGGCGTCTTCCCATGACCTCCGAAATGCTCCTGCCTGTCAAGGCCAGTCCGATCCGGCTGGCGTCAGCCGCTTCCAGCGAAACAGCGTTTATCGCCATTATCGGCGGTTGTCTGCGCCATGCCGAGGCGAATCGACCGGCGGTGCTGGACGGCCAGATGGAGGGTGTTCATCAGATGCGGGTCGCGTTTCGGCGGCTGCGCTCCGGTCTAAAAATCTTCCGCCCGCTGATTCCTCGAGACGCCAGCGCCAGCCTGGTTGAAGACCTTCGTTGGCTCGGCGGGTTCCTGGGGCCGGCCCGCGACTGGGATGTCTTTCTGGAAGAAGGCATGGCACCGATCTTTGCCCATTTTCCACACAAGACCAGCCTGTTGCGGTTTCGGGATCACGCGGGTCTCCTCCGTGAACGCCATCATCAGACGCTGCGCGATGCCTTGTGCCAGCCCCATTATCCCTTGCTGCTACAACGCTTTACCGACTGGCTGGATCAGCGCGCCTGGCGAGAGGGGGGGCACGATGAATTACGCGAGCGATTGACGGAACCGGTGCTGGAATTCGCCAAGCCGCTGTTGGAACGTGGCCACCGGCGGGTGGTGAAACGGGGGAATGTGTTTGCCGAACTGTCTGCGGAACAGCGGCATGGCCTGCGGATTCGGATCAAGGAACTGCGCTATGCGCTGGATTTCTTCACCAGTCTGTATTCAGGGTCAGCGGTGAAATTGACGTTGAATACGCTGTCCCGGTTGCAAGACTGTCTGGGCGTCATGAATGATATTGCCGTAGCCCGGCGATTGCTGGATGAGGCCGAGTTGAAAACGCTGTCCCCGGCCCGGCAGGTGATTGAAGGTTGGTATGGCTGTCGGCTGGATAGCCATGAACGCCAGTTCGCCGAGATTTGGGAGCACTACCGGGACAGTGAACGGCCTTGGAAGGAGTCAATCACCCCGCCCTAAAGGGCGAGGCTTGTGGTGGATAAAACCGCAAGTCTGGATTGACCAGACTCAGCCCAGAACATCGGGCTA
>JAIFNF010000293.1 GCA_020047885.1 Gammaproteobacteria bacterium
ATTAGCCACGGAAAAACACGGAAAAACACGGAAAATTTTTTCTTTTTCTGTGTCATTCCGTGTTTTTCCGTGGCTAGAATTCTCACGTTTGATTCGAGTGGGAAGCCAGGTTGGTATCCTCTTTTCGGGGAATCACCTTAACCTTTAGCCTTTAGCCTTTAGCCTTTACCCTCCAGCCTTCAACCTTGAATTTTAATCATGGCCGAACGAACGTCCGAACATCCCATTCAGCACCGATTGAAACTGCGTAATCTACGCCTCGCCGACTATGGCGACATTCAGGAGATCATGGAAAAGGTCTACCACAACATGGACGGTGCCTGGAGCCGCGACCAGTTCGCTTCGCAAATCGCCCGCTTCCCGGAAGGGCAGATTTGCATTGAGGACAATGACAAGGTCGTAGCGGCGGTGTTGAGCCTGATTGTCGATTACGGCCGTTACGGCGACCGGCATACCTACTGGCAAATTATCGGCGACGGCTATCTGACCACGCACGATCCCAACGGCGACACCCTCTATGGCGTGGACATCTTTGTCCATCCGGACTATCGGGACATGCGTCTGGGTCGGCGGCTGTATGACGCCCGCAAGGAGTTGTGTGAGAAGCTGAATTTGCGGGCGATCATTGTCGGCGGGCGCATTCCCGGTTACGGCAAACACGCCCATAACATCACGCCCCAGCAGTATGTGGAGCAGGTGCGCGCCAAGGAATTGGTGGATCCCATTCTGACCTTTCAGTTGGCAAATGATTTTCACGTCCGCCGCATCGTCACCGGCTATCTGCCCGATGATACGGAATCGAAAGCGTTCGCGGTTTTGCTGGAATGGCTGAACATCTATTACGAAGACAAGGAAGTGCTGATTGGCGGGCGCAAATCCGTGGTGCGCGTCGGTGCGGTACAGTGGCAGATGCGCCAAACGTCATCGATAGAAGATATGCTGCAACAAGTCGAATATTTCGTGGATGCCGTGGCTGGTTATCAAACCGACATTGTGCTGTTCCCGGAATTTTTCAATGGGCCGCTGATGGCCGGTTTCAATCAGCGTAATACCGCCGAGGCCGTCCGGCAATTGGCGGAATTTACTGACCCGTTGCGTGAAGCGATTGTGCAGATGGCGGTGGCTTATAATGTCAACATTATCGCGGGCAGTATGCCGCAGTATCACGATGGGGTGCTGTATAACGCCGCGTATCTGTGCCGCCGCGATGGCACTTGGGATACCCAATCCAAGCTGCATATCACCCCGGATGAGCGTTCTTATTGGGGCTTGCAGGGTGGCGATTCGCTACAGGTCTTTGAACTGGATGTCGGCAAAATCGGCATTCTGATTTGCTACGATGTCGAATTCCCGGAATTGCCCCGGTTGTTGGCGGATCAGGGGATGCAGATTCTGTTCGTACCTTTCTGGACGGACACCAAGAACGCCTATTTGCGGGTGCGGCGCTGCGCTCAGGCGCGCGCGATTGAAAATGAATGTTATGTGGTGATTTCCGGCAGCGTGGGTAATTTGCCGAAAGTGGAAAATATGGATATGCAATACGCTCAGGCGGCAGTATTTACGCCCTCCGACTTTGCCTTTCCCCACGATGCCATTGCTGCTGAAGCGACGCCAAATACCGAGATGACCCTGATCGTCGATCTGGATCTGGACAATATCAAGGAACTGCGCATGCACGGCAGTGTGCGCAATTTCCGCGACCGACGGTTGGATTTATATAAAATCGCCTGGACTGGACGGGGGTAACCGGACGCATGAACATTCAATTCACTAAAATGCATGGACTCGGTAACGATTTCGTGGTCATTAACGGCATCAGCCAACCGGTCACGCTCGATCCGGCGCAGATTCGGCAGTTGGCAGACCGCCGTCTGGGCATTGGTTGTGACCAGGTGTTAGTGGTCGAAGCCGCGAAACAAACGGACGTCGATTTTCGTTACCGCATTTTCAACGCCGATGGCGGCGAGGTCGAACAGTGCGGCAATGGCGCCCGCTGCTTCGCCCGCTTCGTCCGCGACCAGGGTTTAACCGACAAGGATGATTTGTGTGTGGAAACTCTGGCCGGTCGGCTGCGCTTGCAAATCAGGCCGGATGGGCAGGTCGCGGTGGATATGGGTCAGCCGCGCCTGGAACCGAAGGACATTCCCTTCTTTGCCGATGAACGCGCCTCACGCTATTTGATCGCCGCCGATGGCACGGACATGGAAATCGGCGTGGTGTCCATGGGCAATCCGCACGCGGTGCTCAAGGTAGACGATGTTGACCGGGCACCGGTGGCTCATCTGGGGCCGTTGCTGGAACGGCATGGCCGCTTTCCCAAACGCACCAATGTCGGTTTCATGCAGATCGTTGCCCCGGATCACATTCGGTTACGGGTCTTTGAACGCGGCACCGGCGAAACTATGGCCTGTGGAACTGGCGCTTGTGCGGCAGTCGTGGTCGGCCGATTGTGGGGAAAATTATGGCCGACGGTTCGGGTGGAACTGCCCGGCGGCGAATTGAGCGTTTATTGGGCCGGTGAAGGGGAGTCTGTCGTCATGACCGGGCCGGCCGTGAAGGTCTTTGAAGGATGGATTGCGCCGTGAATGAGGTATGGGAAGCGCCGGAAATTCCAGACGACCCGGAGATTGAGGCGGAAGTCGTGGCCTTTCTGCGCGAACATCCCGAATTTTTCACGGTTCATCCGGAACTGGCGGAAAGCCTGCGCATTCCCCATCCCTGCCGCCCGGCCGTGTCGCTGCTGGAATATCAGAACCGGTTACTGCGGGAGCGGAGTCAGCGCTTGCATGACAAGCTCATGGAACTGGTCGATATCGCCCGCGACAATGACCGCTTGGCCGAACGGGTGCAGCGGCTGGCGCTGGGTCTGCTGAATGCCCGGGGTGGGCTGGATGAATTGTTGCACGGCGTCAAGGCGATTTTACGCGACGAGTTCAACGCCGATTGCGTCGCGCTGTGTCTGGCGGTTCCGCCCAGCGTGGGGTTGAGCGCCGTTGAAGAATTTCTGCGCCCGGACGTGGTGGTGCTGTTTGAAGCGGTCTTTCGCGCCGGCCGTCCCCAGTGTGGCCGATTGAGTCTGGAGCAGGCTAACGCCCTGTTCAGCGATAGCGCCTGTGATGCTGCCTCAGCCGCGTTAATCCCGCTCGATGGCGAAATCTGGCGCGGTTTGCTCGCAGTAGGCAGCAGTGACCCTGACCGCTTTCATGCTGGCGTCGGCACCCTGTTTCTGGAACGGGTCGGCGAACTGGTCAGACAGGCGTTGCAGACGCGGTTGCTGGCTGAGGGATGGCGGGCAAGGTCTGATCCACCTTCGGCCAGAGGTGGATGATGGCCAAAATTCTCAACCTGCCCAACTGGGTGCGGGAGATGCTGAGTCATCAGGTTGCCCGGCGCGGATCAAGCGGCCGCCTTAAATGTGAAATCCACATGCACCGCGTCATACGGGAATAACAGCTTACCGTCAGGCGTCTTGTCAATAACTCCGCAAAGCAGCAGGACTTGCAGGTCAGTATGGACAGCCTTTACATCGCGTCTGACTCTCCGCGCCAGTTCACGCACCCCGACAGGTTCCGCCCCGGTCATTGATTTAAGGATGGCCCAGCGATTAGGGGTCAATGTTGCCCATAAATCCTCATGACTGGGAAAGCTGATAAAGCAACCCTGTGGCTCCCCGCAAAACGCTGCCTTCATTCGCTGTTTTGTTGCCTCTATTCCGGCAACTTCAATCGTGACCGTTTTCATGAATTCCTCACCATTGGGCAACGTCGGCCCAAAAATCATCAACCAATTGATCAAGCGTCGTGAAGCAGTAGGGAACCTGTTGCTCGCCAAGATGTTTGTGATCACCCTTGCCGGATTCGTTGTCATAGCGCATCACACAGACCCCATCTACCGCCAAAGCCAAGCGATATTTGAAGGAATGTATGCTGCTCGGCACAGGCGCGCGAACCTGCCAAATCACGATGTCAGCAAAGGAATGTCTGCTCAGTTTGACACGGGATTTCTGGAGGAGATCGGCTTTCATGTTGTTACGATAACAACACTTGGTATGTTGTCAATATACTGCCCACCGTCATAACTTGACCTTATTAAACCGCCAAGGTCGCCAAGCATCTTCGCTGGTTTTGATCTGCGTTCATCTGCGGATCACCATGTTCAGTTTATGGCAGTGCCAAGTATAGAAAAAGCACTTAGGCAACTCGCAAAAAATAGTCCCATACCTTTCCAAACCTAGCCACGGAAAAACACGGAAAAACACGGAAGATTCTTTTTTCCGTGCCTTCCGTGTCTTTCCGTGGCGCGATCCTCATCCGCGGTCAAAGCGATGATCCCAGCAGATCACTGGAGGATTTTTATTGCGAGTTGCCTTAACCTGGTGGATACCGCTGCGCTCGATCAGCATACTGGCACAGCATATCCGAATTAATTCAGTAAGTTAAGGTGGGTAATGATTCCTCTATCACCCAGCCTCAAACCCCAGCCATGCATCCAGCCGTTGATGGGCTTCCGCGACGCCTTGGCCGGTTGGCGCGGAAAAGAGCTGAGCGCTCGCTTGCGGGTAGTCGCTGCGCAACGCTTTTTGCAACTGCTGCAATGCCGTACTGGCCGCGCCCCGACTGAGCTTGTCGGCCTTGGTCAACAGGATATGCGCCGTGAGTTGCCGGGCGGTGCAGCAGTCGAGCATCCGCCGATCCAGATCAGTCAACGGGTGGCGAATATCCATCATCATCATCAGGCCACACAGCGCCTGTCGCTCACGCAAGTAGCGCTCCAGCAATGCCCCCCAGTGGCGGCGAATGGCCTCGGGCACCTTGGCGTAACCGTAACCGGGCAAATCCACCAGATAACGCGCTGCGTCCACCTGGAAAAAGTTGATCATCTGGGTGCGGCCTGGCGTCTTGCTAACCCGGGCTAACTGGCGCTGGCTGGTCAGCAGGTTCAGGGCGCTGGATTTGCCGGCATTGGAGCGCCCGGCAAAGGCAATTTCCTGACCCGTATCCGGCGGCAACTGCTCGAACGCATTGACGCTGTTGAAGAAATGAACCGCTTGATAGCGGCTGGCGGCTTGGGTCATGGTGGTAAAGGGAGTAGATTTATCAGGGTTTTTCATTGAACTTGAAAGCCGAAACTGGTATATAAAAGCGTCGTTTGCGCCGGGCGGATCGAACTCATATCTCTAGGATTCCGCCTCGACCCAGCGAGGCTCATCCGCCGACTTGCGCTACTCTTTAATCTGCGTCGGCGGCAGGTCGCCTGAGCCGAATATCGTCATCGTACAGGAGCCTTTCCAAAATGAAAAAACTCGTTGTGATCGCCGCAACATGCGCGCTACTCGGTTCTGCGACCACCGCATGGGCCGCTGGCGACCCCGCCGCCGGTAAAGCCAAGTCTGCAACCTGCACGGCCTGCCACAATCCGGACGGCAATAGCACCAATCCTCAATATCCCAAACTGGCCGGGCAGAGCGCTGATTATCTGACCAAGCAATTGATGGAATTCAAGAGTGGCGCTCGCGTCAACGCCATCATGGTCGGTATGGTCGCACCGCTCAGCCCACAGGACATGGAAGATTTGTCCGCATTCTACGCTTCTCAACAGATTGCGCGCAGCGCTGCTGATCCCGCACTGGCACCAGCGGGCGAAGCGGTCTTCCGGGGCGGTAATCTGAACAGTGGCGTGTCGGCCTGTATGGCCTGTCACGGGGCAACGGGTGCGGGCAATCCTGCCGCCAAGTTCCCGGCACTGGCCGGCCAACACGCGGATTACATTGAACTCCAGCTCAAGGCTTTCCGCGCCATGGAACGCGCTAATGATGCCGGTCAGATGATGCGGCAGGTCGCGGCCAAGATCACCGATCAGGAAATCAAGGCCGTCGCGTCCTATGTCCAGGGTCTGCAATAGTTATCGTCTTTTAACCTGAGGTGCCGACCTCCCGAACCACCCCGTCGCTTCGCGCCACCCCTCCTTAGCCAAGGAGGGGAATCCGGGAGTCCAACGATCATCGGAAAAAGCTATAACAGCAAGAAGACCCGGTCAACCGGGCGGATACGGGCTTGAATCTGAGGGCGGCTTTCGAGTCGCCCTTTTTCGTTGCACCTTCCAACCCGAGCGCGGGAACGATGATCCGCTGGTCGGGTCACAGTCAGGCATTCGCCCCTACCTTGAAAACCCCTTCGTGAACGATACCGCCGCCGCGCCGCCTTCCCGCCGGCATACCCTGAGCTGGGTATTGCTGGAATTTCTCGGTTCCATGAACCTCGCCATTACCCTGCTGGTGGTGGTCGCCATCGCGTCGGTGATCGGCACGGTCTTGCAGCAGAATCAGCCTTATCCCGATTACATCCTCAAGTTCGGCCCGTTCTGGTTTGACACCTTTCTGCAACTGGGGCTGTACGATGTTTACGGCACGGGCTGGTTTATCAGCATCCTCGCCTTCCTGATTTTGTCCACCAGCGTCTGTATTTACCGGCAAGCGCCGATGTTATGGCGGGAGATGACCCGCTTCCGTACCCAGGTGCGGCTGGATTCATTGCGCGGTTTTCACCAGCGCGCCGAGTGGCGATGGCCGAATCAGCGTCCCGACGGGGCGCTACAGGCGGTCAGCGACCTGCTCCAGAAACGCGGCTACCGCTGGAAGGTTGCCGATCATGGCGATCATCACATCGTGGCGGCGGTGAAGGGTCGCGTTAATCGCCTGGGCTATCTGTTGACTCATACCGCTATTGTGGTCATCGGGATCGGTGGTTTGCTGGACGGCAACCTGTGGCTGAAAATACGGGAATGGCGCGGTGAATTGCGTATTGAAACCCGCGATCTGGCCGCCCGTGACCTGCCCCCGGAAAGTCGGCTGGCACCGGGCGTCATCCCGGCCTTTCGCGGCAATGTGATGCTACCCGAAGGTTCCAGCGCCAATTTCATTTTCCTGCGGGTGCGCGATGGTTTCGTCTTGCAGGAACTGCCCTTCGCTATTGAACTGAAGGATTTTCAGGTTGCTTATTACGACACCGGTCAGCCCAAGTCCTTTGTCAGCGAGGTGCTGATTCACGATCAGGAACACTTGGGCGACCAGCCGCTGGCCGCGACCATTCGCGTCAACCATCCGCTGGTGTATCGCGGTTATGCGATCTATCAGTCCGACTTCGGCGATGGCGGCTCCAAACTGGATCTGCAAGCCTGGCCGCTGGCTGCGCCCCGCCCAGAACCGGTGGCTGCACAGGGTGAAGTGGGCGAAGCGCTCAAGGTTGGGGGTTCTTCCGGCGCACTGACCCTGGAACTGGACAGCTTCCGATTGTTCAATCTGTTGCCGGAACCGGACGCCCAACCCGGCGACCGGCGCTTTCGCAACTTTGGGCCGAGCTTTGGTTTCAAGCTGCGCGATGCGACCGGGGAAGCGCGGGAATATTTCAACTACATGGCTCCGGTGCAGATGGAAGGGCGCTGGTTCCATATCAGCGGGATGCGCGCCCAACCCGGCGACCCGTTCATCTACCTGCACATCCCGGCGGACGCCAAAAGCAGTCCCGAGCGGTTTCTGCGTTTCAACGCCCGGTTACGGGATGCCGACTGGCTGCGTCAGCGCTTTGAACACGCTGCAGTGCCGGGTGAAAATGCCGACTTCCAGCGTGACTTCAATCGGGTGCGGCTGAATTTGATTGAACTGGTCACGCAAGGCGGCTTTAATGCCGTGGCCGAACGCGCCAAAGCCGTGGTGCCGGCTGACCGGTTGCAGGAAGCAACGACGCTATACCTCAATATCGTGCGCGACACCTTGGCCGAGGTGTTTGTGGAAATCCTGCGCGAGGAAGGTATGGCGGTTGAACAGGGCATCGGCGAGCGGGAAGAAGCCTTTTTCAACGATGCGGTATCCGCGCTGGCGGTGCTGCCGACTTACGGATCGCCGTTCTACCTGCAACTGGCCGGCTTTCAGCAGGTGGAAGCCTCCGGTTTGCAAATCACCCGCAGTAGCGGTGCGGTCGTGGTCTATATCGGCTTTGCGCTGCTGACCCTCGGCGTCTTCATCCTGTTTTATACTTCCTACCGTCGGTTATGGGTTTGGCTGGCGAATGAAGACGGCGCAACCCGTCTGGCGCTGGCCGGAGTCGCCAATCGCCGCCAGATCGAGTTTGCCGATGAATTTGCCGGACTGGCGGCGACGCTGGATCGGCGGATAGTGAATAGCGAGTAGCGAGTAGCGAGTAGCGAGTAGCGAGTAGCGAGTAGCGAGTAGTCAGTGACTATCAATCAGGAGGTCTGTCAATCATGTCGGTAACGCGCGAAGCCATGCTGGAATCGTGGGAGCAACCCTCGTTCATTCAGCGATTGAACGCCGGGGATGGCGTGTGGGCGCTGCTGGTCGTTATAGGTTCGGTTTACGCTTGGTGGCTGTACCGGTCCTACATGGACAGCTATGAGGTCGCCATTCAAATCGGCAGCACCCTGGCGCTGATCGCCTGGGGACAGTACTGGAAACCGGCACGGCTGTTGACGCTGGCCGTGACCACGCTGGCCGTACTGGCGCTGTGGCGCTACGGTGCAGATTATGAATTGCGCAAGAGCAGTTTCTGGCTCAAGTATTTTCTGGAAAGCCAGGCGGCATTCATGTGGATGAGCGCATTGTATGTGCTGGCCACGCCCACCTATTTCGCGGCAATGTTCACCCGTTCCGAATTTGTCGGTAAAACGGCGACCGCGTTGACCTGGTGCGCCACGGTGATGGGCTTGACCGGCCTGCTGGTGCGCTGGCGCGAGTCGTATCTGCTGGGCGCAGACATCGGCCATATCCCGGTCAGCAATCTCTATGAAGTGTTCATTCTGTTCGCGCTAATCACCGCGCTGCTTTATCTATTTTACGAAGACCGCCATCGCACCCGTTCCATGGGCGGCTTTGCGCTGCTGGCGATCAGCGGCGCGGTCGGATTCCTGCTGTGGTACACCTTCGACCGTCAAGCGCATCACATTCAGCCGCTGATTCCGGCGCTGCAAAGCTACTGGATGAAGATTCACGTCCCGGCTAATTTCATTGGCTACGGTGCGTTCGCTCTGGCAGCCATGATGGGGACGGCGTACCTGTTGCGGGCTGGCGCTGAAGCGCGGCGTCCCGATGGCCTGCTGGCGCGGGTGTTGCCGCCACTGGATTTGCTGGATGACGTGATGTACAAGGCGATTGCGCTCGGTTTCGCCGCCTTCACGATTGCCACGATTCTCGGTGCACTGTGGGCCGCCGAAGCCTGGGGCGGTTACTGGTCCTGGGATCCCAAGGAAACCTGGGCGCTGATTGTCTGGCTGAACTACGCCGCCTGGTTGCATCTGCGCATGACCCAGGGCTGGCGCGGCGCACCGATGGCCTGGTGGGCGGTGATCGGCCTGTTCGTGACCTTGTTCGCGTTCCTCGGCGTCAACATGTTCCTGTCCGGTTTGCATTCCTACGGCACCTTGTAGACGCGCTGACCGGACGCCCTTTTTCTCCCACCTAATATCCATGGAGTTCATTCGATGCCCAACCCGATTCGTTATTGGTTGCTGCTCCTCATGGTTTGCGCGCTGCCGTTGGCGGGATATGCCGCCGACCCGCCGCCGTTTGAACAAGGCAAGGACTATGTGCGCTTGCCCACACCCGTTCCACCGGCCACGCCGGGCAAGATCGAAGTCGTCGAAATGTTCTGGTATGGCTGCCCGCATTGCTACGATCTGGAACCGGTCACGCAGGAATGGCTGAAACGCAAGCCGGAGAATGTCGTGTTTACGCGTATGCCGGTTGCGTTCGGAGCCAACTGGGAACCGGGTGCCCGCGCCTATTACGCCGCTGAGGCGCTCGGGGTGCTGGATAAACTGCATCCGGTTCTGTTCGAGGCCTTCCATAAAAAGCGCAAGCTCAATACCGAGGATGAATTGGCGGCGTTCTTTGCTGAACACGGTGTCGATCAGGACACATTCCGCAAAGCGTACAAGTCGTTTCAGACCGAGACCCAGTTGCGGCGCAGCAATCAGTTGGCGCAGCGCTACGGGGTGAAAGGGGTGCCCGCCATTATTGTGAATGGCACATACGATGTACGCTCGCCGCGCATGTTTGAGGTCGTGGACTTCCTGATTGCCAAAGAAGCGCAACCACAGGGCTGAATGCAGAGAGCCGGCATGGCCGATGATTACGCCGAGCCGTACCGGTTGCGATTGCTCAGCTACAATATTCAAAGCGGCTTGAGCACCTGCAACTACGCTCAATACCTCACACGCAGTTGGAAGCATCTGGTGCCGGTGCCGTCGCGGATGGTCAATCTCGACGGCATCGCCCGGGTTTTGGCGAACTATGATCTAGTGGGCTTGCAGGAAGTGGACGCGGGCAGTCTGCGGAGCGGTTTCGTTAATCAGGTCAAATACCTGGCCGATTACGCCGGTTTTGCGCACGTCTTTGATCAGTCCAATCGCAAAATCGGCATGATCTCGCAGCACGGCAACGCCCTCCTCAGCCGCATTCGCCCCGACACGATCCATGAACACAAACTGCCGGGGCGCATTCCGGGACGCGGCGTATTGGAGGTTTGTTTCGGCACCGGTGCCGATGCGCTGCACGTCCTGATCCTGCACATGGCGTTAGGCCGGCGCGGGCGCTTGCGGCAGATTGAATTTCTGGCGGAACTAACTCGGGAATGCCGCCATGTGATTGTGATGGGCGATCTCAACTGTCGGTCAGACAGCCGGGAGATGGCGGTACTACTGGAAAGTGTCCGCCTGTGCGAACCCGCGCCGGGATTGCTCACCTTTCCCAGTTGGCGGCCTGATCGCCAACTCGACCATATTCTGGTCTCCCCCTCGATCACCGTTGAACGGGTTGAAGTCCTCGATCCGGTTTATTCAGATCATCTGCCTATCGCCATGGAAGTTCGCTTACCGGAGGCATTAAGGCGTCAGTTCCTGGGTGAAGGCTCCTGATTAGACGCTGTATAATTCCTCTTCTTTGACATCCTCCCCGCCCTAAAGGACGGGGATTCCTGACTCACTTCAGAGCCAGCGATTGATGCCCCAATCGGAGAATGTTCATTGCAG
>JAIFNF010000294.1:0-5913 GCA_020047885.1 Gammaproteobacteria bacterium
GGCAGGTGAATGAGAATGATAATAACAAGAATCGAAAATATCGGGTGGTGGATCGGTGGGTTGCGGAACGGTATGCCGCAAATTCCAAAGCCACGAACAAAAACGCTCTGAGCGATCCGTATGTGAAAGCGTTTGCCTGGGCGACAGAGCGGTTAAAGAATCAACCGCAGGGTATTATCGCGTTTGTCACTAATAATGGTTTTTTGGACGGTATTGCTTTTGATGGAATGCGTCAGCAATTAGCCAAGGATTTTTCCAGCATTTATCTGCTGGATTTGGGCGGTAACGTCCGCAAGAATCCGAAACTTTCCGGCACAACGCACAATGTATTTGGAATTCAAGTTGGTGTGTGCATCACTTTTCTGGTTAAAGGAAAACCCACCGAACTGACTCGTCTTTATTATGCGCGTATTGATGAGTTTTGGCGTAAGGAACAGAAGTATGATTTTTTGGAAAAAAATGATAATTATTCAACCGTTGAATGGCATGAAATAGCCCCTAATAAGAATTATGTTTGGCTCACTGAAGGATTGGAAATCGAGTTTGACAGTTTCATATCGCTAGGCAATAAGGAGCAAAAAGCCACTGATCAGGAAGCAGCCGGTGTAGTGTTTAAAATTTACAGTAGAGGCGTAGCAACCAGTCGGGATACTTGGGTTTACAATTTCAGTGCTGGTGAATTAGCTATCAATGTTCGTAAAACGATTGAAGCTTATAACGATCATGTTTTGAAGTGGAATAGTTTAAGTGAGAAACCCAATGTTGATGAATTTGTTTCTTATGATGACACCAAAATTAGTTGGGGAGAAGGATTAAAAAACTTCCTATCTCGTGGCAAGAAAACTGAGTTTTATCAGAAAAATATCCGGGTTTGTTTGTATAGGCCATTTGTAAAATCAAATGTGTACTTTGACCGGATGTTGAACGAAAGAGTTTATGTTTTCCCTTCTATTTTTCCAAATCCTGCATCAGAGCAGGAAAATATGGCTATTTGTTTAAGTGGTCTCGGCAGTAATAAACCTTTTCAGGCACTCATCACCAACATTATTCCATGCCTGGACTTGCTGGAAAAAACTCAATGCTTCCCCTTTTATATTTACACTGAAGACGGCCAACACCGCCGCGAGAACCTGACAGATTGGGCGCTGGACACGTTCCGCCAGCATTATGAGGACGCCAGTATTAACAAATGGGATATTTTTTATTACGTCTACGGCCTGCTGCATAACGAAACCTACCGCCAAAAGTACGCCGCCAATCTGAAACGCGAACTTCCCCGCCTGCCCTACGTTCTGGATTTCTGGATTTATAGCCGTGCCGGAAAGCAATTAGCCGAACTGCATACTCATTACGAACAGCAGCCAGAATTTCCGCTGACCCGAATTTACGCCCCCGACCAACCGCACAACTGGCACGTCAAAAAGATGCGGCTGAACAAAGACAAAACGGCGATCCTCTATAACGACTGGCTCACCCTGAGCGGCATCCCCCCGGAAGCTTTTGCATACCGACTCGGCAACCGTTCCGCACTGGAATGGGTGATTGAACAATACCAACTACGAAAATCCCCAGGCGATCATCCGGCTGATCGGGCAAGTCATCCAGATCAGTTTGGAAACCATCACGATTATTAAAGCGTTGCCTGATTTACCCAAGCATTGAGAAGCAAACGGGTGTCACGCATCCAAAACCGCCCCGTCATCACCGCTCAACGTTTGAATCCGGCTCGGTATTCGTTAAGCTTGCGCCTATTCCCCTACTTGCCGGAACTCCCCTATGCTCCAGCCCCTCGCTCATACCCGCATTCTGCTCGGCGTCACCGGTGGCATTGCTGCCTACAAAAGCGCTGATCTAGTCCGCCGATTGCGTGAAACAGGCGCAGAGGTCCAGGTCGCCATGACGCCTGCGGCTACCGCGTTCGTTGCGCCGCTGACCTTCCAGGCGGTGTCGGGTCAACCGGTGCGTACCGAATTGCTGGATGTGAACACCGAAGCCGGCATGGGGCATATTGAACTGGCTCGCTGGCCGAATTTGATCCTCATCGCCCCGGCCACCGCCGATTTCCTGGCCCGACTGGCGCACGGTCTGGCCAATGACCTGCTCAGTACCCTCTGCCTGGCCACTGACCGACCCATCGCCGTCGCCCCCGCGATGAACCGCTTGATGTGGCAAAACCCCGCGACTCAGGATAATTGCCGGTTATTGGTGCGGCGCGGCGTGAAACTCTGGGGGCCAGGTATCGGTGAACAAGCCTGTGGCGACATCGGCGCGGGGCGAATGCTGGAACCGGTGGAGTTGCGCAATCTTGTGGTTGAGTTACTGGGCGCAAAGGGCGGCAGCGCGGAACTGCACTCTGAACCCGTGCCTTCCGCAGACTGGCCACTGGCTCCCCACGACCTGCAAGGTTTGACCGTGCTGCTGACTGCCGGCCCGACCCGCGAAGCGCTGGACCCGGTGCGGTTCATCAGCAACCGCAGCACCGGGCGCATGGGCTTTGCGGTTGCCGAAGCCGCCGCTATGGCCGGAGCGCGGGTGCTGCTGGTCAGTGGGCCAGTCAGTGTGCCAACCCCGCCCGGCGTTGAACGGATCGACGTGGAAAGCGCACTGGATATGCACGAGGCGGTCATGCACCGGGTGCGGGAAGCGGATATTTTCATCGCCACTGCTGCCGTGGCCGACTACCGTCCCGTAGAATCGGTCGGGCAGAAAATCAAGAAAACTCACGATACGCTCACGCTGGAACTGACGCGCAACCCGGATATTCTGGCCGAAGTCAGCGCCCTGCATTCACATCGCCCCTTCACCGTGGGCTTCGCCGCAGAAACGCATGATGTGTTGCATTACGCGAACGATAAACGCCGCCGCAAAAACCTGGATATGATCGCCGCCAACCAAGTGGGTATCCCCGGCAGTGGCTTTGAAAGCGAGCAGAATGAACTACACGTCCTGTGGGAAGGCGGGGAACGCATTTTACCGATGGCCGATAAAACCTTGCTGGGACAACAACTGGTCGCGCTGATCGCTGAACGGCATCCATTACGGAAAACGGTATGATTTCACAACCCATTGAATTGAAAATCCTCGATCCCCGGCTCGGCCAGGATTTCCCGCTGCCTGAATACGCGACCGTGGGTTCTGCCGGTCTGGACCTGCGTGCCTGTCTGACGGAACCGCTGATTGTCCATCCCGGCGAAACCCACCTGATTCCGACCGGCATGGCGATTCACATTGCTGATCCGGGACTGGCTGCCATGGTGCTGCCGCGTTCCGGCCTCGGCCACAAACATGGCATCGTGCTGGGCAATCTGGTCGGGTTGATCGACAGCGACTATCAGGGCGAGCTGCTGGTGTCGTGCTGGAATCGCGGCCATGCGCCTTTTACCATTACGGTCGGCGAACGCATCGCCCAGTTGATCATCGTCCCGGTGGTGCGGGCTGAATTCGCTATCGTCCAAGAATTCACCCCCAGCGACCGAGGCACCGGTGGCTTCGGTCATTCCGGGCGGCATTGAATCCCGCGTCCCATGAAAAAGTCCATTTTCCGGGAATACGACATTCGCGGCGTGGTGGATCGCGACCTGACGCCGGATGTCGTCCAGCACATCGGTCAGGCCGTAGCCAGCCTGGCGGCTGAACGGGGCGAAACCTGCGTTGCCGTTGGGCGTGACGGTCGGCTGTCCAGTCCTATGCTGTGCGAGGCGCTGAAAACCGGCATCCGCGCTGCCGGACTGGATGTCATTGATCTGGGCGCGGTGTCCACCCCCCTGCTGTATTACGCGACACATACGCTCGACGAGACTAGCGCCGGCGTGATGGTCACCGGCAGTCACAACCCGCCGCATTACAACGGTCTGAAAATCGTCATCGACAAAATCGCCCTGCATGGCCCAGTGATTGACGATCTGCGCCGCCGCATTGAAACCGGCGATGTGCGCCACGGCCACGGCCATGAACGTTCCGCCCCGATCCGTACCGAGTATATCGAGCGGATTTGTGCCGCACTGTCCCTGCCCCGCTCATTGAAAGTGGTGGTGGATTGCGGGAACGCCATTGCCGCCAAGACCGCTCCCCAGTTGCTGCGGAAGCTGGGCTGTGAGGTCATCGAACTGTACTGTGAAGTGGACGGGCGCTTTCCCAACCATCATCCCGACCCCAGCATCCCGGAGAATCTGGCAGATTTGCAGGCGGCGGTGGCCGAACATCATGCCGACATTGGGCTGGCGTTCGATGGCGACGCCGACCGGTTGGGCGTGGTCACGGACACCGGTGAAATTATTTGGCCGGACCGGATTCTGATGCCACTGGCGGAAGAAGTGCTGACCCGGCATCCCGGCGCGGCGGTGGTCTATGACATTAAATGTTCCCGGCATTTGACCCAGTTGATCGAACGTCTCGGCGGACAACCGATTTTGTGGAAGACCGGCCATTCGCTGATCAAGGCCAAAATGCGTGAAACCGGTGCCTTGCTGGGTGGTGAGATGACCGGCCATCTCGCTCATGCGGATGCCTGGTTCGGCTTCGACGACGCCTTCTACGCCACCGCCCGACTCCTGCGGTTGCTGGCGCAACAAACCCGCTCCAGCAGTGAATTCTTCTCCGCCTATCCCACCGGATTGACCACCCCGGAATTGCGGCTGGACATGGCCGAAGGCGAACCGTTTACCTTCATGGAGCGACTGGCCGCGCAGGCGAACTTTGGCTCGGACGCCCGGATTATCACCTTGGACGGCCTACGGGTAGAATTCCCGCACGGTTGGGGATTGGTGCGCGCCTCCAACACCACGCCCAGTTTGGTGCTGCGCTTCGAGGCCGACGATCCTGCCGCCATGACTGATCTTCAACACCGGTTCCGCCAGCAACTGTTAGGGTTGCAAGCCGATCTGGCGTTACCCTTCTAACCGCTTCACCCCTTTCCCTTCAGAGGTTGACTGACGCTATGGCTCTTGACGCCCAGGCCGCCATCCAGGTGGCGCATGTTCTCACTGAATCGCTGCCCTACATCCGCCGTTTTGCCGGTAAAACCATGGTTATCAAGTACGGCGGTCATGCCATGGAAAATGACGAACTGAAAGCCAGTTTCGCCCGCGACATCGTGCTGATGAAACTGGTCGGCTTCAACCCAGTGATCGTGCATGGTGGCGGGCCGCAAATTAGCGAACTGCTCAAGCGCATCGGCAAGGAAAGCCGGTTTGTGGATGGAATGCGGGTCACCGATAGCGAAACCATGGATGTGGTCGAGATGGTGCTGGGCGGGCTGGTCAACAAGGAAATTGTGAATAACGTCAATCGTCAAGGCGGTCGGGCGGTCGGGCTGACCGGCAAGGACGGCGATTTGATTCACGCCCGCAAACTGACCATCACCCGCCAAAGCCCGGAACTGGAAGCCCCGGAGATCATTGACATCGGCCATGTCGGTGAAGTAGCCAGCATTGAACCCACCATCATCAGGACGTTGATCAAGGACGATTTCATTCCGATCATCGCCCCGATTGGGGTGGGCAAAGATGGGCAGTCCTACAACATCAACGCCGATCTGGTCGCCGGCAAAATCGCCGAGGTGCTGCACGCCGAGAAGTTAATGCTGCTCACGGATACGACGGGCGTGTTGGATAAGTCAGGTAATCTGCTGACCGGACTGGATGCCCGGCATGTACAGGAACTGATTAATGACGGCACCATTCACGGCGGGATGCTGCCGAAAATTGCCTGTGCGCTGGATGCAGTGCGCGCCGGGGTGAAAGCGGCGCATATCATCGACGGGCGGACTGAACACGCGGTCTTGATCGAACTGTTCACCGACGCCGGCATTGGCACCAAGATTCGGGGCTGACAGCTACTGAAAAATTTGTTGGCTTTAATAGTCTTTCATCCTACAATAATCTCTGTTCTCAGGAACCTACCGCCAGTTGGGCG
>JAIFNF010000294.1:5941-36534 GCA_020047885.1 Gammaproteobacteria bacterium
TTGAGTGGCGAAAACCAAGCCGTACCCTTGGGCAACCTCGATGAAGCAAGAAGTGAGTCATAGAATAAAAGACTATGATTTACGCAACGGTTCATATGAACAAGCCACCGTTCACGGCTGTTTGCGGATTATTGACGAGAGTGGCGAAGATTATGGTATGCCGCGGATCGGTTTTTTTTGCTGGAAGTCCCGCAACAACTCGAACAGACGTTGTTGGAAGGTAGGCGTTCAGACCCCTCCCCCCAACCCCCTCCCCATGAATGAAGAGGGGGAGTGCCATAACAGGCTGTTGTGCAAGCTCCCTCCCCCCTCGCGGGGGAGGGCCAGGGTGGGGGTGAATGGTTACGTTGGAAGTATTTGAAATGGCTCGCCATCCTCCCCGGTTTCCTGCTTATTTGGCGTTACCGTCCTAAATGCTTCACCCCTCGCCGCGCACGTCGAATTCCACCTTCCAGATCTCCGCGCCCACCCGTGGCACGGCTTCCAGCCGCAGCGTCCCGACTTCGGTCACTGCCGCATGGAGCCGCACCGGCACCACGTCGCCCGGTTGGCGGTCTTGCGCGGTCAGCGTCGCTTCAATCTCTTCCAATTCTTCGACTTCCTCCGGCAGCCACTGATCCAGCACCGTCCCTACCTGATCAACACGCCGCACTGAGGATCCGAAGAAGCGGAACCGCACCGGTTCACCCACCACTAGCCCAACTTCCTGCGCCGGTAATTCCGCCTGGGTGCCTTCTTCCATACCAAAGGGCGCGATGCACAACGCTTCAATCGGTGGTTCCATCCCAGGCACGGCAGGCATCGCGCTTTCTATACCGACGTAATACGCCTTGGCCGTGCCGCCACGAATGCGCACCCCGCCACCCCGCCGGACATGGCCGTAATAAGCCGCGCCACGCGCCACCGCTAGGTCGAAATCAGCGCCCGCCAGCAATCGTACCGGCGGCGCGCTTTCTGCCACCAGCCAGCCATTCAGGACCGCCAGCGTCCGCTCCAGCAACAGGGGCGCCTTGAACACCCCGCCGTTGAACAGCACCGCCGTCGGATGCAGGAACGTAGCACCCTTTGGTAACTCATCAGCGAACCCTGCCAAATTCCGGGTAGCGCCCGCCTGGCGACCCAGAAATGCCGCCAGATGACGAGTCATCGCCGCGTCCTGGGCATAAGGCAATCCCAGTTTGGTCAACGCCGCCCGCGCCCGGACTGTGGGTCGCGCAGAGGCTTCCACCTGTGGGAAGAAGCCTTCCACCAGAGTCTGCGTCACCTCTTCGCGGGTCAATTCGGTGCGCAGAGTGCCGCCGATCAACTTGGAACCTCGACTGGGGACGACGACTGGCGCACTCGCCACGCTGGCGTCGCTGAGCAAGAGTTCCTTGGCGTTGCGGCAACCGTGTGTCAGCGCCTGCAACTGCCAGGGATCCAGCGAGGTTCCCTGTTCCACCAGCTTGGCGCGGACCGTGTGCGCCAGCGCCAGATCCATATTGTCGCCGCCCAGCAGAATGTGGTCGCCAACCGCAATCCGCACCAGATCCAGCGAGCCGTCGCGTTCCGTGACCGCGATCAGCGAAAAGTCAGTCGTACCGCCGCCCAGATCGATCACCAGGATAATGTCGCCGACCTTGACCTGCTTGCGCCATGCATCGCCGTTGGCCAGAATCCAGTGGTACAGCGCCGCCTGCGGTTCCTCCAGCAAGACCAGGTGCTTCAAACCCACGGCCTCGGCAGCCTCGGCGGTCAACTCGCGTGCAGCTGGATCGAAGGAGGCGGGTACGGTGAGCACTACATCCTGATCGGTTAACGGCGCATCGGGATGCTGCTGATCCCAGGCAGCGCACAGATGCTCTAGATAGTACGTTGAGGCTTGCAAGGGCGAAATGCGGGCGACTTCCTCGGGCGCTTCAACCGGTAAAAGGGCCGCTCGCCGATCGACGCCGGGATGGCACAGCCAGCTCTTGGCGCTGGCGACCAGCCGGATGGGCGTGCGTCCGCCCATGGTTCGGGCCAATTCGCCGACGACGAAGACGGGCGATGAACCCCACGGCAAAACCCGGTCTGCCGCCCGTAGTTCATCAGGATGCGCCAGGTACAGAAATGAGGGCAGCATCAACCGTTCTTCAACCGCGCCGGGGGCGGTCAGTTGTGGAATCGCCGCGATCTGTTCGGCCACGGTATCGTGGTCGCTGGCGGCCAGATCGACAGCGGCCATAACGCAGTGTGTGGTACCCAGATCGATGCCGACCGCGTAGCGGACTGCGCTCATAGTTCGACCTCCGCGGGAGCCAGCACCCGAACATCATGGCTTTCGGCCAATTTGGGCAGCGTCACCTGGCGAACCCGCCAGCCGCGATGCATCAGGGTACCGGTAAAGGGCGGCTGGCCAACGACATGGCCGGTCAACCGCACGGCCATCGCGTCAAAGCCCGCAGGCAGAGTGAGGCGCGCCCCCTCGGCTTCTTGCCGCACGGGTTCGATGTCCAGGTACTCACGGATCACCTTGCGGCAACCGGCATGGACGACCCGCGCTGCGCCGCCAATGTCAGCATCGGAATAAGCGGTGACGTTTTCCTCCAGGAAATCCACAAATCGCCCTTCATGTTGCAACAAGGCCAGTAATTGCAGCGCTGAATCGGGTAACGCATCACGCAGGGCGGCAGGCTTGGGCAGTTCGGTAACGGCGGGTGCGGATGCCGTTAATTCGCCGCGTTCCAGTCGTTGCACTCCGCTGGCAAAATCGTGATCGACCAGTATTCGCCAACCGGCGCGCAGCGCCAGCGCCAACCGGGAAAGAAGACTAGAAGTTGAATCGCTCATCAAACTAAATCCTCAAATTGAACTGATTTATCGGGTATCCTATCATGCGTTGGCAAGCTGTCCCCATCATCAAAAAGCGATTCTGGTTCGCGCTGGATTTTATTGATGATGACCCTTGGCGCACGCCGCAGAGTTCGCTAGATTTATCAAGGAGAGCTTGGCTCAACCCTGATTATTTTTTATCGCCCGGTTTTGCCGTTGGCGTGAACAGATACGCAAGATCATCCCAGGAGCAGCAGCATGGCCCGCATACTAATTGTTGACGACTCGCCCACCCAGATGCTGAGTCTCAGCAGAATTCTCAAAAAACATGGGCACGAAGTCCTGAGCGCTACGGACGGTGAGCAAGGCGTGGAAGTCGCCTTGGCCGAACTGCCGGATCTGGTGCTGATGGACGTGGTGATGCCCAAGATCAACGGGTTTCAGGCCACCCGCAAGATCACCAAGAACGCTTCGACCGAGCATATCCCGGTGATCATCGTGACCACCAAGGATCAGGAAACCGACAAGATCTGGGGGGCGCGGCAAGGCGCGAAAGGCTATGTGATTAAGCCGGTCGAGGAGGGCACCCTGATGGAAACGATTAATCAGTTCCTTGCCAAATAATGTCGGGAACTGGCTTTCAATCCGAACTTCCCGTGCGAATCACCAGAAACAGCGCGAAATACGGTCCCGGCGTGGCCGGAATGTCCGCGAAGCGTCTGATGATCTGTTGCGTGGGTCGACTCGCCTGTTCGATGTACAGCGTGTCCTCCATCCGCCCGGTTTCCCGCAACAATTCCAGCAGGCGTGGCCGATGCCGACCCGGCTTGAGAATGGCCACGCTATCGCTGTTCAGCAACGCCTGACGCAAGGCTTCATCCCCAGCGGTCGCGGGAATAACCGTTAACCGCTGTTCGCCGGTCATCAGGGGTATAGCAGCGGCGGCAGCGCTCGCGCTGACCGAGTTGATGCCGGGAATGACGACACAGGGAAACCGCTCGCCGAGGCGGTGCAGCAGGTAGCTGAAGCTGCCATAGAACAACGGGTCGCCTTCGCAGAGAATCGCTACATCCCGCCCGGTGTCCAGTTCTTCAGCAATCCGGATCGCCGCCGCGTCATACCCCGCATTCACCGGGCCACGATCCAGCATACAGGGCATGGCAATCGGGATTTCCCGCTTTCCTTCGAGCCAGGCGGCGGCAATATCGCGGGCCTGGGCGCTGCCTTGTGGGGTCGCGGGATACGCTACCACCGGGACGCTTTGCAGAATCCGCACGGCTTTCAGCGTCAACAGTTCCGGGTCGCCAGGCCCGACGCCCACCCCGTATAAAGTCCCCGTCATCTCGATTTCTCCACTTTCATCAGCAATACCGGCAAATACGGACGCATCACCCGCTGACCGGCCAATCGTTCACTGCGGGCGACGCTTAACTCCGTCCACTCCGCCTCCCGGTCGCCGACAAAGCCATGCAGTTCCACCCGGCTATCCTCGGTCACGGCGCTGGCGACCAGTCGCCCGCCCGGTTGCAACCGGTTCCAGACCGTATCCAGCATCTCGCGCAAACTGCCGCTGCTGCCACCGATGAAGACGGCATCCGGATCCGGCAAATCCATTAGCGCTGCCGGGGCGCGGCCAGGCACGATATGCAGGTTCGTTACCACCCCGAACCGTTCACGGTTAATACCGAGATGTTCCAGCCGGTCAGGATGACACTCGACGGCGTAGACCGTGCTGTGCTGATTCCAGCGCGCCCATTCCACCGACACGCCCCCACAGCCCGCGCCGACATCCCAGCCGACTTCACCCGCACGGGGAGCCAGCAGCGAGAGAATCGTCAAGCGCACCTCCCGTTTACTGAGTAAGCCTTTGCCGGGTTCCGCCCCCGTACTGAATCGCTCATCGGGAATGCCGGGGAATTCGGGTAAAACGCCGCCCGACCCTTGGGTTTCAACGATGACGACGTTCAGCGGCGAAAACTCTAGCGATGCCGCCGCCAGTTCCGCCGCCTGAAACGTGCGGAACCGTTCGCCCGGCATTCCCAACTCTTCAGCGACCCACAGCGCCGATTCGCCAAAGCCGGCATCAACCAGCAACCGGGCGATGGCTATTGGCGAATTGTCCCGGTCCGTGAGCAAAGCGTATAAGCGATGGCCTTGCAAAACGGCTCGCAGCGTCGCCAGTGGCCGCCCGTGCAGACTGAGAAACTGCGCCGATTGCCAGGGGCGTCCGAGGCGGGCGAAAGCGGCCTGAAGGCTGGATACGTTGGGGTGAAAGACCAGATGTTCCGGCGACAGGTCACGCAACAAAGTCTGGCTGATCCCGTAAAACAGCGGATCGCCGGAAGCCAGCAGGGCGATGCGTTGTCCGGCATGGGCGCAGAGCAGATTTCGCAGGCCGCTCATGGGGCTGGGATAGGGGATTTTCTCAGCGGTCAAGATTGGGAAAGCTGCCAAATGTGCAGTGGCCCCAATCACGATTTCCGCCTGCGCCAGTGCCGCCCGCGTCGTCGGACTCAACGCGCCCATCTCAATCCCCATGCCGATGACGTGAATCGGGGAACCCGGCCAGTCCAGCATTATCAGATTCTCCGTGAGAGACCCCGGCCTTGCTTCGGCTGCGGCCGGGGAGGGATAGCGGGCCGAACGAAGTTCGGCGTCTTTTGGGTGAATTGGTTGTCGGGTAAGGAAGTGGCATTGCTGCCACTCCCTCCCCTAAGAACCGTACTTGAAAGTTTTCCTTCATACGGCTCAAACCTCATCGAAGCCCCCTTTCACGGGAGCCGGTTTCGCAACTTCTAACCTCTGACTATGTATCTGCCTATGGCAATTAGGATGCAACAATACCAGCTTGGAATTATTGTCTTTTCCGCCTTCGGATTTTGAGAGGATATGGTGGACGTGCCAACCCGTCTCCTCCGTTATCTTCTCCCGGTAGTTAGGGCATTCCTTGTCTTGTTGCCACCAAAGTCTTAGCCATTGAATCTTTCCTGTCAGTTTGTCCTTCATTTTCCGGCCTAATCGGCTTTCAAAGTAGGTTTCCTGTGCAGGGTCAAACGGATGGGCTTCGCCTCTGATTTTGACATGCCACCCAATCTTCGTGTTGCTGGCTTTCACCAGTTTCACGGTTTGCGGTTTTCCTTCCTTGTCCTTGGTGTTTGCTATAAATACCTAGTTTCGATGTCCCACTGTCTTAAAGTATTTCTCTTTAATCCAGCGACCTCCCTGCCTTGGGTGTCGGCGGGTGGCTCATTGCCATAGTGCCTGCCAAACTTCGTGGTCTACTTTTGCAAAGGTGTCCTTGGCGACCGTACCCTCAGTTTGAAAGTTCTCTTCGAAAATGTATACTAACAGTATATATCAAAATTTACCAACGGGAAAATTTACAGTACCGGATTTTTCGGCATTGAAGTCGCCTGAGTGCGTTCCACACCGGTCAGCAGCGTCCCATCAGCATGAAATTCAAACCAGCGATAACCGGGTGGCCTGTCATCAATCTGCGGTTCCGGCGCACGGGGCTTGAATTGCACGGAGGTCGCTGGCGCAGCCAACAGATGAACCGTATTCCGCATCTCAGCGAATTCTGCGTGAATATGGCCCCAGACTACCGCCCGCACTTGGGGATAACGATCCAGCACCGCAAACAGCGCTGCGTGATTACTTACCATCATCGTATCCAGCCAGACCGTCCGGCTCGGCACCGGGTTATGGTGCAGGCAGACCACGGTATGCAAATCGGGCTGCATCGCTAGAATCGTATCTAGCAACGCCAGTTCCCCATAACCCAGATGCCCGTCAGGCGTTCCCGGAACACTGGAATCCAGCAGCACAAACTGCCAGTTAGCCACCATAAAGTGCCGCTCCCACCGGAGCAGCCCGCCCTGGAATACCCGACTCATCACCGCCGGAAAATCGTGATTGCCGGGAAGACAGTAGGCAGGTATGCCCAGCGGTTCCAGAATCTTGCGCAAGCGGGGGTAAGCGTCGGGGTCATCACCGACCAGATCGCCGGTCATCAGCAGGAAATCCGGTTGAGAACGCCGGTTTTGAATGGACTCCAGCACCGCGTTCAGGCTAACGTCCACGTCGACGCCCCACAGCCGAGCACCGGGTTGGGATTGGAGATGCAGATCGCTGATCTGGATCACCCGTAGCGGAGCGGCGGTAGACATGGCGGCATTCCTGTGAAAGCGGAGTCGGGAAGGGCGATAGCTTACAACGTTTTAATAAACACTTTGGAGCGGCGCTGCCAGTTATACATCATCTGTTTACGCACCGGCAGATCAGCGACTTCTGCCGGTTCAAAACCGCGTTCGCGGAACCAGTGGGCAGTGCGGGTCGTCAGCACGAACAGCCGGTTCAGCCCCTGATTCCGCGCCTGGCGCTCAATGAACCGCAGCAGCGCATCTGCCCGGCCACTGTTGCGATAACCCGGATGCACGGCCACACAGGCCAGTTCGCCGAGTCGTTCCTCCGGGAAGGGGTAGAGCGCGGAACAACCAATGATCGTGCCGTCGCGTTCCAGCAAGCTGAACCGGTCAATTTCCATTTCCAGCCGCTCCCGCGACCGGCGCACCAGCGTCCCGTCCTCCTCCAGCGGCCGGATCAATTCCAGCAACCCGCCAATATCGTCAATCGCGGCAGGCCGCAGTCCTTCGTAAATATCGGCGGTGATCAGCGTGCCCACCCCATCGCGGGTGAACAGTTCCAGTAGCAAAGCGCCATTGACCTGCCGACTCAGGAGGTGGACACGGCGCACCCCGGCCTGACAGGCGCGTAACGCCTGTTGAAGGTGGCGGGTGGTTTCTTCGGGCAGATCGCGGCGTTCGGCCAGCAAGTGCTGGGCGTCGCTGGGGCTGAGTTCGCGGATCGGTCGCCCGGTGGTGGTATCGCAAAGCGTCGCGCTTTCACTCAGCACCAGCAGTTTGTCCGCCCGCAACGCCATAGCGGCGGCAGTCGCCACGTCTTCGGCGCTGACGTTGAAAATTTCCCCGGTTGGGGAATAGCCCAGCGGCGACAGCAGCACAATGGCGTCCTGATCCAGCCACAGGCGCATGGCTCGGTCATCAACGCGCCGCACTTCGCCGGTAAAACCGTAATCGACGCCATCACGCACCCCGAGCGGGCGGGCAGTGATCAGATTCCCAGAGACCACCCGCAAGCGCGCACCCTGCATCGGCGAATTAGCGACACCCATGGACAACCGCGATTCAATCCGAATCCGCAGTCGCCCTACGGCTTGTTTAATCAACGGTAAATCCTCAGCTTCGGTGATGCGCAGACCCTGAGCGTAGCGTGGTTCACGACCGGCCTCCTGCAGGCGCGCCTCGATCTGCTGGCGTGCACCGTGAATCAGCACCAGGCGAATGCCGAGACTGTGCAGCAGGGCGAGGTCGTGAGTCAGGCTGGAGAAGCTGTCCGCCTCAACCGCGGCACCGCCAAACAACACCACAAAGGTTTTGCCGCGATGGGCATTGATGTACGGTCCGGCCTGGCGGAACCATTGAACAAAGGGATCAGAGTGCATGGCTTTTTTAACGTTGTGCTGGTTGGCATGGCATCCGGCGACGCCAGCAGATATTTTCCTTTACGGACATTGTGGAATCTCAATGATGGGCTGACAGCCCGTGATATGATTTTGCCGTTCGCCTGGGTTCAACCGAGCGGACATCAATCCCGATAACAACTTTATGAGGAAACCGCCATGGATCATCCTGACAACAGCCGTCGTCGTTTTATCACACTGACCGCGATGGGTCTGGCTGCCGCGCCGTTCGCTAATGCCCTGCTCACCGGAACCGCCAGCGCCGCCGATCCAATCAGTGAGACCGATCCGCAGGCGATAGCGCTGAAATATAAGGCCGACGCGACCAAGGCCGCGGAGCGTAAGGATGCGACGGCGTTGTGCAGCAACTGCAATTTCTATACGGGTAAAGCGGGTGAAGCCAGTGGTCCCTGTGCATTGTTCCAAGGCAAGTTGGTCATGGCCAATGGCTGGTGTAGCGCCTGGGCCAAGAAGCCCGCGTAAGGCCCTCACCCCCAACCCCTCTCCCATGGGGAGAGGGGAGTACGATTTGCCGCCGACTGCTGATCTCTCCCTCACTTCCCCCGCTTGCGATCCAGCCGCCAAACGAAATCTTCAATGATCTTCTGGTAAAGCGTTTCCTTGAGTACGGCATCTTCAACGCCGCTGTCGACGTTGGGGTTGTCGTTGATTTCGATGACCACCACGCCCTTGGCGGTTTGCTTCAAATCAACGCCGTAGAAGCCGTTGCCGATCAGATTAGCGGCTTTGGCGGCGGTTTTGACCACAATCTCCGGCGCATCCTCGATCCGAAAGGTCTTGGCGTCGCCTTCGCGGACGCCGCGCCCCTGACCGGCTTCATGCTGGTAGATTTGCCAGTGTTCCCCGGACATGAAGTATTGGCAGACAAACAGCGGTGTGCGGTTGAGCATCCCGACCCGCCAGTCAAATTCGGTGTAGAGAAATTCCTGCGCCAGCAGCAGATCCGACGATTTGAACAATTTACTGGCCATATCCAGCAGTTCAGCGCGGTCGCCGACTTTGAAAACGCCGCGTGAAAACGAACCATCAGGAATTTTCAGGACAATCGGGTAGGGGATTTCACTGTCCACTCGTTCCAGATTGTCGCGGCGCACGATGACCGTTTTCGGCGTGCGAATCCGATGCTGCCGCAACAACTCGTCCAGATAGACCTTGTTGGTGCATTTCAGGATGGAGTTGGGATCATCGATGACCACCATCCCTTCGCTTTCGGCCTTTTTGGCGAACTGGTAGGTGTAGTGGTCGATGCCGGTGGTTTCGCGGATCAACAGGGCGTCAAATTCCGCCAACCGGCCGTAATCTTTCTTCTCGATCAACTCGACATTGACCCCGCCTTCCCGCCCGGCTTTGACGAATTGTTGTAGCGCTTTGGTATTGGAGGGCGGCATCGCTTCCTTGGGGTTGTGCAGAATCGCTAGGTCGTAACGGTAGTTATTGCGCGCCCGGGGTTGCCGCCAGCGTCGGCTCAGATAGGTCGCCAGCGCGGCCATAAACAACTCTTCCTGCTCGGCAGACAGCGAGTGCAGATGCAGTGCTTTGAGAGTGGCGATGCGCCATTTGCCCTGGAGCCGGAATTCCACCCGCAGCATCGGCGAGCGGAAAGCGTCGAACAGTTGCCGAGCGAGTTCCTGCAATTCCTTGACCGCGCATTGGCCGAAGAAAATATCTAGTTCAAACGCGGTGGCGTTGAAGCCGGGCCGGGGCTTGCCCAGCACCTGTTGGACGTGGTCATCCAGGTCTTCAATGTCCAGACTGTAGATCGACTTGCGGCTGAGATCGTTGAGCGTGCGCACGCTGGGAATGACCCGGTGGTGACGGGCTTCGGCCAGCAGCGAGCAGTAATAGCCCACGCTCAGATAGCGGTAACTGCGGCACAGGTTCAGCACTCGCAGGCTGCGTCCGGCAGAGGAATATTCGGGCTTGGCTAGATAATCCTTGGCGGTGACGACGGGCAATTTGGGAAAATGGGGTTTCCAGTCGGTGGGGTTTTCCACCAGAATGAGGTGATCAGCCATCGATTTAAAGCGTCCTGACAAGCGGAAAGGCCATTACGACACCGGGAGGGTGGGAGGTTCCGAACGGGAGAGGGAAGAACGGTAGAGAATGAGTACGGCTTTTTGCGCGGCCTTGCCGTAGCGCGCCATGCGCTGGAATTCACGATGCAAAATGGGCATGTTGACCGAGTCGGTGAGGGTTTCGCCTTTCCCGGCGTCAACCAGTGGATCGTGGACGTAGATGTAATGCTCATCAAAGCCGGTGACGACCACCCAGTGCGGGAAGCGTTCACCGTAGATGCGGTAGGAACTGATCAGCACCAGCGGAATGCCGCCCGCCTCAAACTTTTGCCGCAACTCGTCCACGCTCAGACTGCCACGCCGGAAGACGATGGGTAATTGGCCGAGTTCCTCAATCCAGTCTTCCTGCACCAGGCGCATCACTTCCTTTTTTTCGGGACTGCGCACCGAGTCAACCAGAAACGTTCCGTCTTCATTGACATGGATTTCCAGATCAAAGCCGCGCCGGTAAGCGGATAACGCCAGTCCGTAGGGACCACAGCCGCCGTGGCCGGAGGTCATAAAGATGGTGGTGGCTTCGCGCCAGAGCCGCAATTCCAGCTTGCGGTTCAATTCCAGCGCCGGGTCCAGCGCTTTCATGGCCATCATCAGCGTCGCTGGCCCACAGGTAAAATCCAGCGTTTGCGGGTAGTACGGGACTTTAACCCGATCCAGATCGAGTTGCGGCACCAGGCGTTTTTCAAAACGCAACGCGGTCATCTGGTCTTCGTAATAACCGAGGACTTCCTTGAACTGCCGGTAGCCGTGGCGGTGAAACAGGTTCAGCGACCGGGGATTGTCCTGCCGCACTTCCAGACGCATGGACACACAATCGCGTTCCAATGCCGCCCTTTCCGCGGCTTCCAGCAACCGGTCGCCGATGCGACAACGGGCAAAGTCGGGATGCACCGCGATGGAGTACAGCCGGGCCATGGAGGTGCCGCTGGAGAAGAGCAACAGCACATAACCGCGAATCTGCCCACCCTCTTCTTCAAGCAGGGTGATGGCGTGGCCACGGGTCAACAGGTGGCGAAAGCTGCGGCGGGAGAGGCGGTCGGTATTGAAACAGTGCAGTTCAATGGCCAGCAGAGCGGGCAGGTCATCGAGAAGGGCTTGGCGCAGCATGGCGATTGACGGCAATTCCACAGGCAGGGAAACAGCAGCGATGAAACCAGCGGGGATAGGCGAAACGGCTTGGGAACGGGGGCAAAGACAAGCACGGGGTACCGATCAATGAATCTTGCTATTATCGCCCGCATCAACCGCTATTGCCAGTGAAAATCATCGTCAACTACCCCGCCCTAAAGGGCGAGGCTTGTGAAAGCAAGTCTTGAAGTTGACCAGACCCGTCGCGGAGCGAGAGGCCGCGTGAGAAGCGACGAGACCTTACTGTGGAATCCGGCGCGAGCCGGTGTGATAGGCACTTCGGAATGCTTCCTCAGTTCCGAACACTGCGGTCGGCAGTTAAACAGGCATACGGGGTACGAAGCCAGTGCTGCCGCCATGGATGGACTCGAAAGAGTACGAAAACCCACGGATAAGACGGTCGAGGGGAGCGCCCGGCATGAGCGGCTAGTCGGGCTGTGACCAGGCCCTTACGGGCAGAGTCTTACGACCCGGCAGGTGGAAAGCCTGCACCTATTCAACTTTGATGGCTAACAAAACAGGAGAGCGAGAACAGGGGAACGCTTCGCGTTCCGCGCTATCCCTCCCCGCCCTAACTCGTGCTGAGCGCAGCCGAAGCAAGGACGGGGTCTCTCGCGCAACATCTGATGACGACCCTTTCGCCTCTGCTTTTGGAACGCCTTCGCCGACTCATCGCCACCCCTTCGGTCAGCAGCGTATCGCCGCAATTTGACCAGAGTAATCGGCCGGTCATCGATGTACTGGCCAACTGGCTGGATGACGCCGGGTTCGCCGTGCGCATTGAACCCTTAGCCGGTTATCCCGGCAAGGCGAATCTGATTGCGACTTTAGGCAGCGGTTCCGGCGGGCTGGTGCTGGCCGGGCATACCGATACGGTGCCGTTCGATGCCGGGCGCTGGCGGTTTGATCCCTTCGGCGGCGTGATTGCCGATGACCGGCTGTATGGGCTGGGTTCGGCAGACATGAAGTCTTTTCTGGCGCTGGCGGTGGAAGCCGCACGCGCCTTTAACGCCAGCGATTTGCGTCAGCCGTTGGTGATTCTGGCGACGGCAGATGAAGAAAGCAGCATGTGCGGCGCGCAGGCGCTGACGGGACCGTTGGGTCGCCATGCGGTGATTGGCGAGCCAACCGGGTTAAAGCCGGTGCGAATGCACAAGGGCATTCTGATGGAGGCCATTCGGCTGGAGGGGCGTTCCGGCCATTCCAGCAATCCGGCGCTGGGGGTGAATGCGCTGGAGGGGATGCACGACGTCATCGGCGAGTTGCTGCGCTGGCGCGTGGAATTGCAGGCGCGTTATCGCAATCCGCTGTTTGAAGTCGAGTTTCCGACGCTCAATCTGGGGCATATTCACGGCGGCGATAATCCCAACCGGATTTGCGGGGATTGCGAATTGCATATCGATATCCGGCCGTTGCCGGGGATGACGCTGGATGGATTGCGCGAAGAGTTGCAGGGGCGGTTACAGCAATTGGTCGTTGACCGTGAGTTGCAGTTGAGCTTCCGCCCGCTGTTTCCGGGTATTGATGCGATGGAAACCCCGGAGACGGCGGACATTGTCCGAGCGACGGAAGCGCTGACGGGGGCACCGGCGGGCGTGGTGGGATTCGGCACCGAGGGGCCGTATTTGAACGCACTGGGGATGGAGACGGTGATTCTGGGGCCGGGCAGCGTGGATTGCGCCCATCAGCCGGATGAATTTCTGCCCCTGGCGTCGATTCAGCCGACGATACAGATTTTACGCGGACTGATTGAATGCTTTTGCGTAACGCCGTCGCCATGAACAATTTGCCGCTGATTCTCAACGCGCTCGGCCCCATTTTCGCGCTGATTCTGCTGGGCCTCGGGTTGCGACGATTCGGCTTCCCCGGCGATGCGTTCTGGCCGACCGTGGAGCGCTTCACCTATTTCATCTTATTCCCGGCGTTGCTGGTGCATCGGTTGGCACAGTCCCGACTGGGCGATTATGCCGTGTTGCCGGTGGCGTTGATTATTGTCGCAATGTTGTTGACCATGACCGCGCTGGCCTATGCGTTGCGGCCGTGGCTGAAGGTTGAGGGACCGGCTTTTACCTCTGTCTATCAGGGGGTGATTCGCTTCAACACCTATGTGGGACTGCCGGTCGTGCTGGCGGTATTTCACGCGGAAGGTGGCACGGTGGCAGCGCTGGTGATGGCGATTATGATTCCCTGCATTAACGTGCTGTGTGTGCTGGTATTGAGTACTCACGGCCATCGCGCCGTTACGGTCAGCGTCGTGCTGCGGGGATTGGCGACTAATCCGCTGATTTTGGGCTGTTTGATCGGGATCGGCTTGAGTGTGAGCGGGATCGGGTTGCCATGGGGTTCGGCGGCAGTGCTGGAGATTCTGGCGCGGGCGGCGTTGCCGTTGGGACTGTTAGCCGTGGGCGCGGGTTTGCGGCTGGATGGGCTGGCGAGACCGGGTTTGCTGGTCGCCGCCAGTGGGTTGAAATTGCTGGTTCTGCCGGCGCTGGCCGCGTTGTTATGCGTGATCGTGCAACCGGGGCAGATAGAAACGGCGGTGCTGATTACCTTTGCTGCGTTACCCGGCGCCACCGCGTCCTACATTCTGGCGCGGCAAATGGGCGGGGATGCGCCGTTAATGGCGGCGATTGTCACCGTCGAAACGGCGCTGGCGCTGGTCACGTTGCCGATGGTGCTGGTCTGGGTGGTGTGAAGCGCTACGGGTTGGGTTGCCGGTCTGACGCCCATCATCGTCTTTCAACCGGAGTAGCCGACCTCCCGAACCACCCCGTCGCTTCGCGCCACCCCTCCTTGGCCAAGGAGGGGAATTCGGAAGTCTAGCGATCATCAGGAAAGACTATCTAATCAATGAGCAAGCGCCGCCTGGCGCGATGAAGGAGTGTGATTGTGGAAGAGTCCTACGATATCACCCGGAGTCTGTTTTCCGCCAAAGCCAGTGAGAATATGCTGGCCTTCGTGGGTTTTAATGCCGCCGATCCGGCGGCGATTGAAGGCATTGAGGGGGTGCTCAAGATAGCGGCCTTTATCCGTCCCGATGGGGGCGGCTATCTGACGCTGACCTTTATCCTCGATCTGGAGGGCGATGCACGCCGACATGCCGAGTGGCCAGCCCGGTTTCGCCATGTCGATCAGGACGCTTTGGCGACCCGGCTGGGTCCAGATTTTGAAATGCTGATCGAAGTACCACTCAATCCGTTCGCCGAGTCCACCCAGTTTTATATCGAGGAACTCAATCTGTACTTTCAGCGACTCGCCGGACACGAGCAACGGTTGCTGGAGGATCGAGTGATCCCAGTACTCAGCCAGCTCCTCGACTTTACCTTTGAGCCGATCGACTGGCTCGCCAAGATGCCGGGCGATCCATGGCCTTTCGATATTGACCCCCCGGATTGGGCAAAGCTTTCGCTGAAGCAAAAAATCAAGCGGCTACCGAAGCGGAGGTGAGGCGCTTTGTTGACCGGGTTGACCGGGTTGACCGGTGAGCCGCTCCAGCGCCTCGTGGTATTTGGCCAGGGTCTTCTGCACAATTTCCGGCGGCAATTCCGGGCCGGGCGGTTGCTTGTTCCAGTCCAACGTCTCCAGATAATCCCGCACAAACTGCTTATCAAAACTCGGCGGATTAACGCCGGGTTGATAACCGTCCACCGGCCAGAACCGGGAAGAATCCGGGGTGAGCGCCTCGTCCATCAGCACCAGCAACCCGTCCTCATCCAGTCCGAATTCAAACTTGGTGTCCGCGATGATGATGCCCCGCTCCAGCGCATATTCCGCAGCCTCCCGGTACAGCCGCAAACTGATAGTCCGCACCTGATCGGCCAGCGTCCCGCCGATGGTCGCGGCAATTTGTTCAAAACTGACGTTCTCATCATGGGTACCCAGTGCGGCTTTGGTCGACGGGGTAAAAATCGGTTCCGGCAACCGTTCCGCCAGTCGCAGACCCGTCGGCAGGTGAATGCCGCAAACCGTCCCGGTCTGCTGGTAATCCTTCCAGCCCGAACCGATCAAATAACCGCGCACAATGGCCTCGACCGGCAGCCCCTTCAAGCGCCGCGCCACCACCGCCCGCCCGGCGACCCGCGTCCGTTCCACCGGATCAGGCAACACCTGCTCCAGGGTCTTCTCGGCCAATTGCAGATGGTTGGGGACAATGGGGTGAGTGCGGTCGAACCAGAAATCTGCAACCGCGGTCAACACCGCACCCTTACCGGGTAGCGCGGTGGGCAGAATGACATCGAACGCCGATAACCGGTCACTGGCGACCATCAGCAAATGTCGGTCATCGACGGCGTACAGGTCACGGACTTTGCCGCGATAGATCAGTGGCAAACTGGTGATTTCAGGTGAGGCTACATCGGAAACAGGCATGGATCGATGACTCCTTGGGGATTTGAGAGAACCATCTAGAATCCACAGATGAACGCAGATGAACGCAGATCAACCGGATTAATCCCCATCATTGAGTATCCACTGATAAAAATCATCTGCGAAAATCTGCGTCATCTGCGGACGGATAAGGGTTATCTCCGGGTTAAAAAATTCAGCTCAAGGCCTGCGCGAGATCGGCAACCAAATCGCCCACGTCTTCAATGCCCACCGATAGGCGCACCAGTCCATCCACGATCCCCAGTTCCCGCCGCACCTCGGGAGGCACCGAAGCATGGGTCATGATCGCCGGGTGTTCGATCAGGCTTTCCACCCCGCCCAGGCTCTCGGCCAGCGTGAAGACCTGGCATCCGGTCAGGAATCGGGTGACTTTGGCCAAATCGCCGCGCAACACCACGCCGATCATCCCGCCAAAGCCGTTGCGCATCTGCCGCTGGGCCAGTTCATGTTGGGGATGGCTGGGCAGACCAGGATAGATCACCCGTTCCACCTGCGGATGGGTTTCCAGCCAGGCGGCAATGTGCAACGCATTCTGACTGTGCCGTTCCATGCGCAGCGCCAGGGTTTTCAAACCCCGCAAGGCCAGGAAGCTGTCAAAGGGACTGGCGATGGCACCAATGGCGTTTTGCAGATAGCCGAGCCGTTCCGCCAGCTCCGCGTTCCGGCAGACCGCTATCCCGCCAATCATGTCGGAATGGCCGTTCAAATACTTGGTCGCGGAATGCACCACGCTGTCGAAACCGTAGGCCAGTGGTTGCTGCGCCCAGGGGGTCGCAAACGTGTTGTCGGCCACGGTCAGTATCCCGCGCTCACCGGCGACTTCCGCGACCATCGCCAGATCAACCAGCCGCAATAGTGGATTACTGGGCGTCTCTACCCAGATCATCCGGGTTTTCGGGGTTAAAACCGCTTCCAGCGCCGCCCGGTCGCGCAAATCCGAATAAGAGAAGCTCAATCCGGCGCTGCGTCGCCGCACTTGTTCAAACAACCGCCGACTGCCGCCATATAAATCATCCAGCGCGATGACGTGATCGCCGCTGTCCAATAATTCCAGCACCGTCGAAGTGGCAGCCAGGCCGGAGGCGAAAGCAAAGCCGGCGACGCCGCCTTCCAGGTCAGCCATGCAGCGTTCATAAGCGAACCGGGTCGGGTTCTGGCTGCGCGAATATTCAAAGCCCTGATGGACGCCGGGACTGGATTGCACATAGGTCGAGGTGGCGTAAATGGGCGTCACCACCGCGCCAGTATGAGGATCAGGCACCTGGCCAGCGTGAACCGTGCGGGTCGCGAACCCCAGGGCGTGGGAAGAATCGGTCATGTCGGGAGCCTTGATCTTGATAGCAAAAGAAAAATCCGGGAAGGAGCGTTCACTGGCAAAGCGTGTTCGTCATCATATCCACATTCACCCGGACTGATAAGGGTATTCCGATTGAGTCCTTTCGGGCGTTGGAAAAAGCGATTGCCGGTTATGATGTTGAGGAAGCCTTGGAAAAACTGCATATAATGGTCAAGGCGATTAAAGCACGGGATACAATAATGGAGACTGTCCAGCCATGAGCGACATCAGCGATTTTGCTGAACGGCAAACCCTTTTAATTGTGGATGACACGCCGGATAACATGACGCTACTGAGCGCCTTGCTCAAGGATCGTTATCGCATCAAGGTGGCCACCAGTGGCGAACGCGCCCTGAAAATCGCGATGACCACGCCGCTGCCGGATTTGATTCTGCTCGATATTATGATGCCGGGCATGGATGGCTACGAAGTCTGCCAACGGCTCAAAGCGGATCCCCAAACCAGCGATATTCCTATCATCTTCCTGACGGCCAAGGCGCGAGTGGAAGATGAAGAAAAGGGGCTGAAGCTGGGTGCAGTGGACTACATTACCAAGCCGATCAGCCCGCCGATTGTGCTGACCCGGGTCGAGACGCATCTCACGCTCAAAAACGCCCGGCAATTTCTCAAGGATCGGAACGCCTACCTGGAGGAGGAAGTGCAGCGCCGCACCCGCGAGGTGGTGACGATTCAGGACGTGACGATCCTGGCCATGGCCTCGCTGGCGGAAACCCGCGATAACGAAACCGGCAACCACATCCGCCGTACTCAGTACTATGTGCGGGCGCTCGCCGGGCAACTGCAATCCCATCCCCGGTTTACCGCGTTTCTCACTGACGAGACCATCGAACTGCTGTTCAAGTCAACTCCTTTGCATGACCTTGGCAAGGTCGGTATTCCTGACCGGATTCTGCTCAAGCCGGGACGGTTTACCCCGGAAGAATTCGAGATCATGAAAACCCATACCACGCTGGGGCGGGACGCGATTCTGTCTGCCGAGCAGCATCTGGAGACGCCTAATTCTTTCCTGTGCTTCGCCCGGGAAATTGCCTACTCCCACCAGGAAAAATGGGACGGCAGTGGCCATCCCGAAGGTTTGTCCGGCGACGCTATCCCGATTTCCGCGCGGCTGATGGCCGTTGCGGATGTGTATGACGCGCTGATCAGTCGGCGGGTTTACAAAGAGCCGATGCCCCATGAACAGGCGGTCGCGCTGATCGTTGAGGGGCGAGGCGGGCATTTCGATCCGGACATCGTTGACGCCTTTCTGGCGATTGCCGAAGAGTGCCAGGCGATTGCCGCCCGCTTTGTGGACAGTCATCAGGCTTTGCAGGAACAGGTGAAGCGGCTGGAAATGGCCATCGCTGATGAGCGGATTGTGGTGGGGGCTGGGTCGGTAGCATGTCAGCCAGCATTTTGATCTGAATGAGAAAGATATACTTGGCACTGCCATAAACTGAACATTGTGATCCGCAGATGAACGCAGATGCACGCAGATCAAAACCAGCGAAGACGCTTGGCGACCCTGGCGTCTTGGCCGTTCAAAAGGTCAAGTTATGACGGTGGGCAGTATAGCTGTGGATGACTTATTTGGTCTTCAAAGAAACCTTCACGAAGGTAGACCTCGAAGTTTGGAAGGCAACAATATCGCTCTCCGGCCTGAAGATCGGGGACTCACACGGAAAATCTTATGAACCTGTACCTCTCGCGACTGCTGCTTCCCCTGCTGTTCTTCAGTATCACTGGTTGTGGCCCCATCTACGACACCCGCTACGATCTTGTTCCGCCGACCGATGACGCCGGGCGATTCTGTACGGTGGAATGCGAACGGTTGCAACTAGACTGTCGGCGCACTGAGGATCGCAAGTATCAAAATTGCAATCGGGATCGTCAGGATGCCCAGGTCGACTATCAACGCTGCCTGGACAGACATAAAAACGATTCCAGCAAATGCCGGAATCTGTCTCCCAACACCTACTGCCCATCGGCTAATCACTCCGCTTGTGATAACGACTATCATCGCTGCTTTCAGAACTGCGGCGGCCAGGTGCATAGCCGTCAGGTGTGCGTGTTCAACTGTCCCTGATGAACAGAATCCAATAGGTACGGTATGTTACGGATCATCAATATCATTCAAATTATCTGGTGGATCATTTTCATCTGGAACCTGATTCCAGGATCGCAAACACCAGGGATTCAAAGCGACTGCCTACCGGCATTTGCTGCCTATTGTCGTTGATCAACTGGCGTGATTTCGCAAACTCAGACCCAAGGAGCATCCTCATGCAAGCGCCTATCCCCACCTACCAGTTAAAAATCACGCTACAGGACACGAGTCCGCCGATCTGGCGACGCATCCTGATTGGTGCCAATACCCGGCTTGATATCTTTCACCTCATCCTTCAGGAAGTGATGGGCTGGAGCAACTCCCATCTTCACCAGTTTGTGACGCGCGGTGGCACGTTTGGATCGCACGACCCGGAATTCGGCGGCGACCGGCAATATCTAGAATACGAAGATGAAACCCGCTATCGACTATCACAAGTGCTGGTTCGGGAAAAGGATGCATTGGTCTATGAATATGACTTCGGCGATGGCTGGCAACACAAGATTATCCTAGAAAAAATCCTGCCCGAAGATAAGACGGTTCAGCTTCCAATCTGCGTCAAGGGCAAGCGCAACGGTCCACCCGAAGATTGCGGCGGCGTCGGCGGGTATGAGAACCTGATTGAGGTCATGCACGATCCAAAACATCCCGAACACGAAGAAATGGTGGAATGGCTGGGCGGCGAGTTCGATCCCGAACACTTCAGTCTGGATGAAATTAACGCGGCGCTGAGTCCGTTTCATCGCCAACGCACCAAGAAAAAAACCTCAGCAAGCTAACCGCAATCGCCCCACAGCGCCTGAATCGCCGCCAGCGCCGCCACGCCGGCGGTTTCAGTGCGCAGAATGCGCGGCCCCAGGCGCACACCGATAAAGCCGACTGACCGCGCCCTGGCCAATTCCCCTGGACTCAACCCGCCCTCGGAACCAATTAACAACGTTATGGAACCGGAGGGCGGCGGTAAGCCCCGCAATCCCTGTTCGGCCTGCGGATCCAGCAACAACCCCAATCCCGGTTTCGCCGTCAGTGGCGTCAACCCGCCCATCAACGCCACCGGCTCCCGTAATTCCGGCAGCCGGTGACGACCACACTGTTCACAGGCGCCGATCACGATGCCCTGCCAGTGTTGAACCTTCCGCGCCAGTCGTTCGCCGTTCAGTTGAACGCCACTGCGTTCGGTGAATAGCGGCTGGATCGCGGTGACGCCCAGTTCCACGGCCTTTTGCAGGGTGTAATCCATCTTCTCGCCCCGGGAAATACCCTGCGCGAGCGTGATGCGCAGGGGCGATTCCGTTTCACTAGGCAGGGCGTCCAGCACGTGCGCCAATGCCGACCGTTTACCCACTTCGGTGAGCGTCGCCGCGAACGCCTGCCCTTGGCCATCGAACAGGATTAAGGGCGCACTCAATCCGAGCCGGAGAACCCGCACCGCATGGTTGAACACGAGGTCATCCAGCAGCACCGTGATGCCGGTCGCCAGTGGCATGGGCAGGTAAAATCGAGGGATACGCATCGCCAGCCTTCAAACGGGGAGGTCGAACGGAGGGAACCCGGCCATGACTTGCAACCCGGTGAAAATCAACTCCGGTTCCAGTTGATACGGATCTCGCAGGAGGGGCAACACAACCTCCGCATCGCCGCCGGTGAGCAAACGCAAGCCAGGACCGCATTGGGCGATCATCCGCTCGGTAATCCCGTCAATCGCTGAGGCCACGGCATACGCCGCCCCGCCCCAGACCCCGTCGCGGGTACTTTGACCGAACAGGCACGGCCTACCGGTCTCCAGAGGAATTTGCCGAGTCTCCCGATACAGCGCCTCACGCATCAGACGCATCCCCGGTACAATCACCCCGCCCAGATGCTGCCCATCCGCCGCCAACGCATCGATCGTCACCGCGGTTCCACAATCCACCACATAACAGCGTTCCCCGGTTAGCGCGTGAGCGGCGATCATCGCCACCCAGCGATCTGCGCCCAGCCGTTCCGGTTCCGCGTAGGCGTTGCGAATGCCACACGCTGCCGCTGTCGAGGTCACGAACTGCGCTTCAAGGTTCCAAGCCTGCCTGATCCAGTCCGCCAGCGCCGTGCGAATTTCCGAACCGGCCACACTGACCATCAACACCCGTTGCGGCCGTGGCCAATTGCGCCATTGCCGATCCGCCCATTCCACCCCGCTTTCCGCGCCATGAGCCGCCTGGCCGCGCTGGCGACATGCAGCGCCGTCCCAGACCCGCCATTTAATCCGGCTGTTGCCCACATCCACGAGCAGGATCATGCCTGAACCCTCAAGCGAATTTCCCCGCCGATATAGGGCTTGACGCCGCCATCTGCACTTTCCAGCAACAATGCGCCGGTGGCGTCGACACCCCTGGCGATGCCGGTCACTATTGCATTAGGCAGATGCAAACTCACCGGGCGTCCCGCGACGTGATCAAACTGCGCCCACTCCGCTGCCAGATCGGCAAAACCGCCCTGTTGGAAGTCGTGGAACGTTTCAACCAGTTCACTGATCAGCGCCGCCGCCAGGGCATTACGCGAAATCGGTTCTACACCCAGAATTTCCTGCAAATCCACCCAAGGCTGATCGATCACTACCGCTTCCTCAACCGGCAAAGCGAGATTGAGACCGACGCCAGCCACCACATAAAAATCGCCAGCACTGCCGCCGGACTCCAGCAGGATGCCGCCCAGTTTGCGCCCTCGCCACCACACATCATTCGGCCACTTCAAGCCTACCTCGCCCACGCCGATCCTTTTCAGAACCCGCGTCACCGCCAGACCGGTCGCCAGACTCAGACCGCTGAGTGCTTCCGGCGGTCCTGCAAAACGCCAGAGCAGGGAATACGCCAGACTGGCGCCGAAGGGCGTCAACCAACTGCGCCCCTGCCGACCTCGACCGGCGGTCTGCTGTTCCGCCAGACACACCGCGCCACTGATCCAGCCTTCCCGCGCCCCGACCATCAGGTAACGGTTAGTAGAATCCAGCACGGAATAGACGTCCAACCGGCGCACCAGTAGGCGAGTCCTACCCGTCAATCCGGCCAGAATGTGTTCTCGATCCAGCAGTTCCAACGGGCTGTCCATCGACACAAACCTCACTGAGCGGCAATAAAAACCGCCCTCCCCCTCACGGGAAAAGGCGGTGATAGCCCTGGTTAAAACGGGATTTAGAACAAACTGCCCCACGGCACTGCCGAGAAAAAAATCAGCCACGAGGCAACTATCATGACCAGAATCAACACCAGTGGGAAATTATCGAAAGTAAACATGCGGGGTCTCCTACGGTTTATTGAGGTGAAATAACCATCAATGGTCTTGATGATTCAAGGACGTATCGTCGCCCTTTTGCGGGTTGCGCCGGGGAATGCGCGGGTCATCATCATCCATCAGGATGCGGTGGGCGGGTCCTTCCAGATCATCAAACTGCCCGTTGCGCACCGCCCAGAGAAAGGCCCAAAACGCCACACCGACAACGCCCAGAGCCATGGGAATCAGCAGGAACAGGATGCGCATGGCGTCGTTACATCAAACCATAAAAATTCAAGAATAGGGAACATAGTGCACCAAGTCTGACGCCGCCCTGGGCAACGTGCAAAAAAGATCCCCCACCGGGCGAGGCACCATTGCAAGCTGAGAGGGTCAGGCTGAAGCCTGACCTACCGCTACAGCAACCATGGTCGACGCGCTACAGGGTACTTATTGCGCCTGGCCTTGGCCGCCCATCTACGGCGTTTCCTTCGGTTGACCGGCTGGCACGTTCTTCCCGGATTGACGGGCGGCTAACAGTTTGTCCACATTGCTCTGTGTCACCGGTGTCCAGGGTACCTTATATTCGGCGCTCGCCCCACCATTCCAGGGCATGTCAGGATAAGCAACCCAGACATCCGACATCGGCTGGTACTTACCGCCTTTTACGGTGTTGATCGCCACATCAAGCGCTCCTTGAGCCTGCGCACGGCCATCTTGCAGGATAGAGGCCATATCCCCCCGTTTGACCGCCAGCAGGGCATCGGTTACTCCATCAATTCCGGCAATGGCGAAGTCCTTGACATTCAGACCGGCCGCCTTGATCGCCTCAATCGCGCCAAGCGCCATTTCGTCATTCTGGCCAATCACGCCTTTAATTTTGCCTGGATGAGCGGTCAGCCAGTTTTCCATCAGCTTTTGCGCCTCGGCACGCGACCAGTTGGCGGTCTGACGCTCCAGGACTTTCACTTTTGGGCACTCGGCCAGCGCCTTTTGATTGCCTTCCAGTCGCTGAATCTGCGCGGATTGGCCAATCGGTCCTTCGATGATGACGACATTGCCCTGACAGCCCAGCTTGTCGAGAACGTATTTCGCTTCCATATAACCCGCCTGCGCATCATTGGAACCGACATAGGCAGTGAGCAGGTTGCTGTTTACTCGGGTATTAGAGCCGAAAACGGGAATGCCGGCTTCATGGGCAGACTTGACCGCAGTCGCTCCCGCCTCAATGTCAATGGGCACAAAAATAATGGCTTTGAAACCCTGGGTGATCATCGTCTCGAATTGCTCCTGCTGCACGAGCGCGTCATAGCGGCCATCGAAGATCGTGAGATCAACCATTCCCGAGGTTACCGCCGGATGCTGCTCGAGCGCTGCCGACCACAGTTGCATGAATTCTGCATTCAATCCATAGACTGCCGCACCCACTTTGATCTTGTCCTGCGCCATTGCTGTGCCCGATATGACGGATACGGCGATAGTCAGTCCCAACACCCATCTCATCCACTTTTTCATCGTGTTTTTCTCCCACATCTAGATTCGCCAAAAAGACCATGATCAATCAAATGATTAACCCTCATCCGGATAAAAGGTCATTCCCGCTTGTGCCATGTCTGATCGAGCATGACTGCCGCTATGATCAGAATTCCCTTGATCACTTGTTGATAATAGGACTCGACTCCCAGCAAATCTAGACCGTTGTTCATGACGCCGATCAACAGCGCGCCTATCAGTGTGCCCGTTACCCGACCGACCCCGCCGGTTAAGCTGGTTCCACCAATCACGACCGCCGCGATGGCGTCAAGCTCATAGGCGACGCCGGCCTGCGTCAATGCCGATCCGGTGCGTGCCGCCAGGATCATCCCCGCCAGTCCTGCCAGCGCACCGGAAATGACATAGACCGCCAGGCGCAGGCGCACGACATTAATCCCGGAAACTTTGGCCGCATGGGGATTGCCCCCGACGGCATAAATGTGTCGGCCAAAGCGTGTTTGCGTCAGTATCCACCAGGCCGCCAGGAAGACCAAACCAAAGGCCACAATCGGTATGGGAATGCCCAAAATGTCGCCAGTCCCGATCCAGCGGAATTCAGGAGTCAGCGCCGGCACCGGTTTGCCCCCGGTGTAAATCAGCGTCAAGCCCCGTGCGGCGGAGAGCATGCCCAGCGTTGCGACAAAAGCGGGGACGTTAAACCATGCCACGACGACGCCGGAAATCGCCCCACAGGTCATCCCCACCAGCAGCCCGGCCGCCAGAGCCAGCACCACCGGATAGGGGCCACCGGCGATCATGACCGTCTCCGAGGTAGTGGCCAGCGAGGCGGCGACGACTCCCGCTAATGCCACCACCGACCCGACGGATAGATCAATCCCGCGTGCCAGAATGACGAACGTCATCCCGATAGCCAGAATTCCGTTAATTGCCGTCTGACGCAGTACGTTAAGGATATTGCGCGTAGTCAGGAAATACTCGCTGGCAAAGGAGAGCACCACACAACAGACGATGAAGGCGATGAAAATACCGTATTTCCGGGCATAAGCTGCCGCTTGTGCCTTCAGGCGAAGGACAGCGTTTGTCTCGTTCTTCTCATCGATGGCAGTAGTCATATTCTTTTCGCACCCACTTCTTTTTATTGGAAAGCAGAGGTCAGGTCGCCAAATGAACCAGAGATTCAGCGGTCATCTCTTCTCGAGAAATTTCACCTGAAATACGCCCATCGTGCATCACGATCACTCGATCAGCCATACCCAGTACTTCATCAATCTCCGATGACACTAAAATCACTGCCCCCCCATGTGAAGCAAATTCGGACATAACCCGGTAGATTTCACGCTTGGCCCCAACATCGACTCCACGGGTAGGTTCGTCAAGCAATAAAACCCGTGGCTTGGTCAAAAACCACTTGCCCAAAACCACCTTTTGCTGATTCCCCCCGGACAGGCTGGACACGGTCAATCGGTCGCTGGCGGTCTTGATGTTGAGCAGGTCGATCATCTGTCGTGCGGCACCGGCTTCCTGCCGGGTACTCATCATCGGGCCGATTCTCAGGTTGTCAAGATGGGCCAGGCAGAGGTTGGCGCGCACATCCTCGGTGAGCACTAAACCGCTTTCCTTGCGATCCTCGGTGACGAAAGCGATACCCTGCGCAATGGCTTCGCGTGGCGCGGTAATGTGCGCAGACTGCGCTTCAATCTGGATTTCCCCCCCGTGATCGGGCACTAACCCAAAAATGCGCTCAAAAATCTCCGTTCGCCCGGAACCCATCAGGCCATAGAGCGCCAGAATTTCTCCCTTATGCGCCGTGAATGAAATATCACGCACCCGATTGCGGCTGTTCAGACCGTGAACCGACAGCATTGCCTTATCTTTCGGGCGGTTTTCCTTGATGAATTCTTCAGTCAGGGGACGCCCTACAATTTTCTGGATCAGTTGTTCCTTGGTGATGTCAGCAATCCGCCCGGCATCCACGAAGGCTCCATCACGGAACACCGTATAACTATCGGCAATGCGAAATATCTCGGACAAGCGGTGGCTAACGTAAATAATCCCTTTACCTTTTGCCTTTAAGGTCGCCACGGCTTCGAAAAGCTGGTCTGCTTCGTGTTCACCGAGTGCCGAAGTCGGCTCATCCATGATGATGATTTCGGCATCGTAGCTTAAGGCGCGGGCGATTTCGACCAACTGGATCTCGGCCACGGTCAAATCCATCATCAATGCCGTCGGCGATATAGAGAAACCCAGATCACTCAAAAGCTTACCTGCCTCGGCATTCATGTGCGTAAAATTAACCTGCCCGAAAAATCGAACCGGCTCGCGCCCGAGATAGATATTTTCCGCAACAGTCATGGCGGGAACCGGGCTGAGTTCCTGTTCAATAATGGAGATGCCATTTGCCAGCGCCTCAGCCGGCGAAGTGAACTGGACGGGGATGCCATTACGCCGGATCACGCCATTATCCCGGGGTTGAATACCCATCACGATGGAAAGGAAGGTTGATTTTCCTGCGCCATTTCCACCACAGAGTGCATGAACCGAACCGGGACTCAATTGGAATTGCCCATTCTTCAGTGCAGCGACCCCTCCAAAAGACTTTTGAAGATTCTCGACCTCCAGCAATAGCCCATTCAAAACGATCTCCCCCTTTTGCCAAAAATCATCGGTCTGATTTGATCAGTGGCCTGGCCGCCTGCCCGGTTCCAGAGTGCCGAAGTCGCAGCGCGTTGACCACGACCAGCAACGAACTGAACGACATGCCAATCGCGGACATCCACGGGGTGAGCCAACCCCCGGCCGCCAGTGGCAACGCGAGGAGATTGTAACCGATTGCCCAGGCAAAATTCTCACGCATGATCACTAAAGTCCGTCGAGCCATATCGACGCCTGCGGCCAAGTGTTCCAGCTTCTCGGACAGCAGAATCATGTCGGCCGTCGCATGTGCCAACTGGGTTCCGCTCCCCATCGCCAGCGACACCTGGGCGGCGGCTAACACCGGGGCATCGTTTACCCCATCGCCGACCATCGCCACAATCGCACCCTGCGCTTGCAAGACCCGAAGGCGATCCAGCTTGTCCTGGGGCGACAGGCTGCCCTGAAAGGTAGTGATTCCAACTTGATGGGCAACATGTTCGACGGCTTCAAGCCGGTCGCCGCTGAGCAACCCGACGGTCAGACCCCGCGCCTGCAAGGCGGCCACCGCTTCCACGGCACCGGGACGTAGTGCATCGCTTAGTTGAAACCAGGCCAACAGTCCCTGCTCATCGCCCAGCGCCACCCAAGTGCTGGCCGGGTCGAGATCAGCCCTCACCCCCAACCCCTCTCCCACGGGGCGAGGGGAGTCATTGCTCAAAGCGGCGACAAATTCCGGTTGGCCGATCCGATAGCGGCGACCATCGATCCAACCCTCAATGCCGCTGCCGGGCGTATTGTGCAATTCCGTCGCTGACACCGTTCCCCCCCTTTGCAAAAGGGGGGGCAGGGGGGATTTCTCCACCGCTTCCACCAGCGCCCGCCCCACTGGATGTTCAGAACCTCGTTCCAGCGCTGCCGCCAAAGCCAAACACGGTTGCGGCTCCAGCGCACTAAAGGGTTCGACCGCCGTGACCTGTGGCCGACCGTAAGTCAGGGTACCCGTCTTGTCGAAAATGACATGGGTCGCTCGCGCCAGGGTTTCCAGCGCATGACCGCGCGTAGTCAATAAACCCATGCGGGTCAAGGTTCCCGTCGCGGCAACCATCGCCGTCGGGGTCGCCAGTGACAAGGCACAGGGACACGTCACGACCAGCACCGATAGCGTGATCCGCAACGCCGTATCAAAATCACTGAACGACCACCAGGCAGTAAAGACCACTGCGGCTACGGCCAGCACTACCGCGATAAACCAGCCGGCGATGCGGTCAGCCAATAACGCCAGTTGGGGTTTTTCGCCCTGGGCGCGATCCAGCAGCCGGACAATCGCCGACAGCACCGTATCCACGCCGACTTTCTCAATGCGCATCACCAGCGGACTGTCGACATTGACCGAGCCGCCAATCACGGTTTCGCCCATCCGTTTGGCCAGCGGCAAACTTTCCCCGGTCAACAGCGACTCATCGACGCTACTGGCACCCTCCTCGATCCGGCCATCGGCAGGAATCGTTTCACCCGGACGCACCAGCACCCGTTCGCCCGGTACCAGTTCGGCCATCGGCACGATCGTTTCAACGTTCTCAACATCCAGTCGGGTAGCGGTCGCCGGCAACATCCGCACCAGCGCCTCGGAAATCTGTCCCGCTCGGTGGCGGGCGTTCATTTCCAGAAAGCGCCCGGTCAGCAGAAAGAACACGAACATCGTCACCGAGTCGTAATACACCTCGCCACTGCTCATCCAGGTATGCCAGAGGCTGGCGGCGAAGGCAGCCAAAATCGCCAGCGATACCGGCGTATCCATCCCCAGTTGCCGGTTGCGTAAATCCCGCCAGGCGGCGATGTAGAAGGGCTGGGCGGAGTAAGCAACGACCGGTACGGTCAAAATCAGGCAGATCCAGCGCAGAAATTCCCGAACCCACTCGTCCATCCCCTGGTATTCACCCACATATAACCCGACCGCCAGCATCATCACCTGCATCGACCCCAATCCCGCGACCGCCAATCGGCGCAAGGCCACTGACCGTTCGCGCTTTTGCAGAGCCTCCTGACGACTAGGATCAAAGGGATGAGCGATGTAGCCGATATTGGCAATCGCTGCGAGGATGTCACTGAGCTTGATCTGCTGCTCATCCCACCGCACCCGGGCACGATGGGTCGAATAGTTGACCCGGAACTCCAGCACACCGGGCAGGGCGTTGATATGCCGCTCGCTCAACCAAACGCAGGCCGCGCAGACGATGCCTTCCAGAATCAGCGCCGCTTCCCGCGTATGCTCATTCTCAATTCGGACAAAGCTCTTCTGTAAATCGGGCCGGTCATACAGTTCCAGCCCGCGCAATTGTTCAGGAATCAGGTCTTCGGCGCGACGCGAGGGGGCGGTGCGATGGTGGTAAAAGTCGGTCAATCCGGCAGCGACAATCGCTTCGGCGACCGCCTCACAACCATGACAGCACATGGGCTGGCGTTCACCGTTAATGACTGCTGCGTAAGGAGCGCTGGGCGGAACGGGCAGGCCGCAGTGAAAGCACACCTTTGGAAAATCCAGGGTACCTGGCGGTATTTTATTTACCGAAAGCACAGACAATAGGGAAGCATCCAGTGGGGTGTTGGCAGAAGAGAACGCTTATTGGGCTGGCCGACTTTCCAGCACTGCCGTACTGGCCTGAACTTCATGCAGATCATCACCCTGACGAATACTCAACACCAGATTCCAGCGTCCGGCGACCGGCAAGATGACTGTTGATTCATAAACGCCCGGCGCGGTTTCATCCAGGACAAAATCGACATCCAGCTTACTGGTGGACGTGCGGAGAAATTGCCCGGCCACCGTGGCACCGGCCAGGGATTGACCTTCTTGTGTTTGCACCGCTACTCGGAACAGAGCCGGTTCCCCCGCAACTGGTTCACCGATCCAGCCCTTTTGAACCTGCCAGCCACGCTGGTGCTGGCGCTCCACCTGCTGGAGATACTGATTATACAGCGCCTCCTTCTTGTGGAAATCGTGCGCGATCACGCCAGGAAAGATGGATGTGGTCTCACGTTGACTGGCCGGTGGGGGCAACAACCCGTCGCGCACCCACGGCGGTACGCCATGTTCAGCCACGGCGATGAATATCGCGCCAAATACCGCTACAAAAATGAAAAATCCGATCAGCGTCGCTGGCCCCCAGTGTAATCCCTGGCCGCTGGAGCGGAGACCCAGCAACATCCCGCAGACCAGCGCCGCCAGCAGATAGATGGCCAGATGAATCGCGAAGATATCGCCGCCCGGCCAGCGCAGAATGCTGTAAGGTACATATAAACCCACCGCAGTTAGAGCGGTCACCGTCGCCGCCCATTTGGCGCTGACCTTGGCAAAACGGATCAAGCCGAGATTAGCCAGTACGATCAGCACTGCGCCAATGCCCAAGCTGAGCAGCAAATCAGTCATCAATCACTTTCCGGGATGTAGAACGGGACTTCACAACGGATGGGTTCAGACTTGACACCCTCCAGGGCTTCAATCATGAACACCACCTTGTCACCCACCTCCGCATCTTTCGACACTGGCGGAATCTGCACCCGTGCCAGTAGCTTGATCCGCTCCTGCGGAGCCATATCCAACCGTTCCATACCGTCCATATCCAATACGGCACCCGGCAGTCCTTCAATCCGGATACCCACGGTCATGGGCGCGGTCAGCTTGTTATTCAGCTTGACCTCGTAAGTATTGCGGATGCTGCCGTCGGACATCTGGGTATACAGCGGTTGGCGAATTTGTTCGACCGTGCCGGTATAGGGTGAACGGGTCACGATACTCCAGATGAGTAGCCCGGTCGCAGCGGTCAAAATCACCCC
>JAIFNF010000110.1 GCA_020047885.1 Gammaproteobacteria bacterium
GTCGAGCCGTCGCAAGACCCCGGTGAAACCGGCCTCAGTGAAGCAGGAAATGAGCCGTGTCCTAAAATGTCATGGTTGATGCAACGGTGTGGCTCGTTGAATCATGGACATACGGTGCGTCCCTGGTAGCCGTCTTCGACATTTTTGTCGAATGAAACGCGGTTTGTCGGCCTCTCGCACTGATCTCTGCCCCAATACCTCGCCATCGCGTTGAATTCAGGGTTGGCATCAGTTCTGCAACCCGGTTTAGCAAAAGCTCATGATGTCCATGGGTCAGGAACTTTCTTGAGGAATACGTCGATGAACCTGAATCGCACTCTGATCACCACTGCCTTCTTGGCCACACTGGCCGTCACTCCAGCCTTAGCTGCCAAGGGCGGTGGAATGGGAAATGGAATGGGAAATGGAATGGGAAATGGAATGGGAAATGGAATGGGAACCGGAACCTGCACAAGCTGCATAACGGCGTCGATCAATGCCGAGGAAGCCGCCACTCTCACGTTCATGCGGGAAGAAGAGAAGCTGGCGCGGGATGTCTACCTCGTGGCCGCCGAGCACTGGCAACTGTCCTTATTCACTAATATCGCGGCATCCGAACAACAACACATGGATGCAGTAGCCCGCTTATTGACCCAGTACAACCTGCCCGACCCCGTCGCTACCGACATCCCAGGCCAGTTTAACAACGCCGATCTGCAACAACTTTACGATGAACTCGTGACGCGGGGCGATGCTTCGTTGCTGGAAGCCCTCCAGGCTGGCGCACTGATTGAGGAAATCGATATTGAGGACAACCAGAATGCGTTGGACGCCACGGATAAACTAGATCTGAAAAACATGTACGGCAACCTGCTGCGCGGCTCACGCAACCATTTGCGCGCCTTCGTCCGGGAAATCGAACGTCAGGGTGTGGATTACACGGCTCAACATCTCGAGCAGTCTACGATAGACGTCATTGTAGACAGCCCGACAGAGCGCGGTGGTAACGGCGGTAACGGCGGTAACGGCGGCAGTAACGGCCGTAACGGCGGACAGCGCTGAGACAGAACGTTGACAAGCAGTGGGCAGGATTTCGCTTCTCGCCATTTCCCCGGCTCGCTATTTCGTTTCAAACCGTGCTTGACCCTTTTATCGCTAATACCTCGCCATCGCCTTGCATCAAGGGTTGGCGTAAGTTCTGCTAAAAAGGTCTGGCGAAACCTGTAGTTTTAACCAACCTCATGGAGAATATGATGAACATAACTCGCACCCTGCTGACTACTGCCCTGCTGACCGGCTTGACCGTCCCGGCGCTGGCTGACCATTCTGGAAATGGCCCTGCTGGAAATGGCCCGTATCAACCCGACGCTGACCGTATCGAGGCATCACTTTCACCAGTGGCCGGCATCACCGGCTTTGGCCGAGCGGACTATGCGATTCGGACGGCCTACGCTCAGGATTCCGTGACCGTGACGGGAAATCATTTCCATGTCGATGTTGGACAAAGCTATACCGCTGATCCGACCAGTACGGCGCCCAGTACGCTGACCGTCGACATTGACACCACCGGCGATGATTACCAGTGCAGTCTGCCGCTGGAAAGCATTGGCCAGAACATGGGTCGTGGCGAGGGCAGAAAAGGCGGCGGTGGCGCTCCCAGTTCGGCGTGGGTCGCCAAGTATGAACTCAGCGTCTTCAGCGTCGATGGCTCGTCGGCCTATGCCCAATACAGCGGCGCGTACTGCACCACAACAACGGATCTATCAACCTGGGTGGTTCCCCAGGTCGCCGCCGGTGATGCGATCACCGTCACGGATGCCGCGTCCACTATCCTGTTCAGTGGCAACTTCTGATTCATCAGATTCTCCGCGAGAGACCCCGGCCTTCAGGCCGGGGAGGGATAGCGGCGACCGCAAGGCGGTCGGGTCTTTTTTGTTGGCCATCTCGCCAACCTCAAACTGCAACCTACACCTGAACAAGCGGAGCTTCTTAAGCAGACGCTCGAACGGTGCAATGCCGCGTGTCATTGGATTTCCCTTCAAGCCTGGGAAAATCAGACTTTTCGGCAGTACGATTTGCATCCGTTGGTTTACCGAGCGGTTCGAGAACAATTTGGATTGTCGTCGCAGGTGGTGGTGCGCTGTATTGCCAAAGTGGCCGATGCCTACAAGCTGGATAAAGAGACCCAACGCACGTTTCGCCCCACGGGCGCACAACCCTATGACGACCGGATTTTTCGGTTTCTGTCCGATGATCGAGTGTCGATTTGGACGTTGACCGGAAGAATCAAGATCGGGTTTGTTTGTGGTGAACATCAGCGCCAATTGCTCAAGCATCGCAAGGGTGAAGTGGATTTGATGTTTGTTCGCGGCCAGTGGTATATCGCTGCTGTTTGTGACTTTGACGACCCTGATCTGCTGAAACCCGAAGGCGTTCTTGGCGTTGATCTTGGCATCGTTAACATCGCTACCGATTCCAGCGGAGAACAATTTAGCGGCAAAGACATAGAAGCAAAGCGCGAGTGGTACGTTAAACGCCGCGCCGTGCTGCAAAAGAGAGGAACCCAAGCCGCGAAGCGTCGGCTTAGGAAAATGAGCGGAAGACAGCGCCGTTTCCAAAAGTGGGTTAACCACAACGTCTCGTGTCGCATCGTTTCCAAAGCTGAACGCTCCCAAAGCGCGATTAGTCTTGAAGACCTCAAGCATATCCGTGCCAGGGCTAAGGCCAATAAAGAGCAGAGGAAACGCTTGCACAACTGGGGATTCGCCGAGCTTCGCGGCTTTATTGAATATAAAGCGCGCAAAGCAGGCGTCCCGGTTTTTGTTGTCGACCCAAGAAACACCAGCCGTCAGTGCTTTGTGTGCGGGCATATCGACAAGAAAAATCGCTCCAGTCAATCCGTGTTTAGGTGTGTAGCCTGCGGACATGAAGCCCACGCAGACTGCAACGCCGCTCTCAATATTGGGAGCAGGGCTACGGTAACAAAGCCTATGTTCGCGCATCAGTGTGTCCCTGGTGCAGTGGAAAGCCCCGTCCTTTAGGGCGGGGAACCGTTACTAACCGACTAACCGACTAACCGACGGCTCCATTCCCCTTTAAGCCATGCTTGGTCATTTTGTACCGCAAGACCCGCTCGCTGATACCCAATATCTCAGCGGCGCGGGTCTGCACTCCCTCCGTCTGTTCCAGCGCCGAACGTAACAGTTCCCGTTCTACCGTATCCAGCCGCTCCTGCAATGGCCCCGAACCCGTTTCGGTCCGGCGCACTTCCGGCGGCAAGTCCAGTGGCCGCAGCACGCTGCCCCGAACCAGGGTCAGACTGCGTTGAATCAGATGCTCCAACTCCCGCACATTACCCGGCCAGGCATATTTGATCAGCACATCCAGGGTTTCCGGGGCGAGTTGTACCGGGCGGCGGGCGTAGCGTTCCACAAATAACTTCACTAGCGCCGGAATATCCTCGCGGCGCTGGCGGAGCGGCGGCACTTCGATCTCAAACACATTGAGACGGAAGAATAAATCTTCCCGGAACCCGCCTGTTTCGACCATCTGGCGCAAATCGCGATTGGTCGCCGCCACCACTCGCGCATCCACCAGGATGTCCTGCTCGCCGCCAACCCGGCTGATACGTTTCTCCTGCAAAGCCCGCAACAGCTTGGCTTGCAACGGTGGGGGCAATTCACCGACTTCATCGAGAAACAGCGTACCGCCCTGCGCCAGTTCAAACCGTCCGCGCCGTTGCCGTGCCGCACCGGTGAACGCGCCGCGCTCGTGGCCAAACAGTTCACTCTCAAACAGCGTTTCGGGAATCGCGGCGCAGTTGACTTCCACAAACGGCGCAGCGCGTTGGGGACTGAGCAGGTGGAGCAGGCGGGCAATCAGTTCCTTGCCGGTGCCGGTTTCGCCGCGAATCAGCACGCTCCACGGCGTCTCTGCGACCCGGCGCACCAGCGAAAACACCTCGCGCATGGCCAGACTGTCGCCGACCATCGCCAGCGGCAAGGCGGCGTCAGCTACTTCCTGACACACCTCGGCGACGTCTTCCGCGACCGCCAGCGTCTGCTCCAGCCCCTGGATCTTCTCCAGCAAGCGGGTCAGATCAATCGGCTTTTCCAGGAAATCGTCGGCACCCAGCTTCATCACCCGCACCGCCGTCTCGACCTCGCCATAAGCGGTGATCATGATCGCCCGGATCAGCGGGTTGAGCGTTTTCATCGCCGCCAGCGCCTGATCGCCGGTCAAACCCGGCATCCGATGATCCAGCAACGCCAGTTGCACCGGCTCCCGGCGGAAGATCTGTAAGGCTTCCAACCCGTCCCCGGCGCTGAACACCCGGTAGCCCTGCTTTTCCAGAAAACCGTGCAGGAGTTCGCGTTGCAGGGCGTCATCGTCAGCGATGAGAATATTCATATAGCGCCCCTATACACATCGTGGAATCCTTAAAATTTCGCCATTTATCCATATTTTGTGCGTTTCGTGCATTTCGTGTGTTTCGTGGTTAAAGTTTTGTGCTGAAAGGTTTTAACCACGAAATACACGAATGAACACGAAAATAAACAGGGAAGGATTGTTTTCCAAGTATCACTCCGAAGGTTGGGCAAGGCCGGGACACGGCAGAAACAACTGCACCGCCAGTTCGCCGGGGCGGGGCGAAGCGACCGTCAAGCGCCCACTATGCGCCGTGAGGATGCGGCGGGAAATGGCCAGCCCGAGTCCCGCGCCGGTTGATTTGGTGGTAAACCACGGTTCCAGAATGCGGGGTGCTTCTTCCGGCGACAGCGAAAAACCCCCGTTCGTCAGCGTCAGTTCCAACCCGCCCGCAACCGGGTTCAGGTGGATGTCCAGCCAGCCGCCCTGAGGCTGCGCTTCCAGGGCGTTACGCAGCAGGTTGTCCAAGACCTGTCGCAGCAAATCCGGGTCGCCGGGAATGCGCTCCTCTACGGCCAGCGTATATTGCAGCCGAATTGCAGCCGCGTGGAACGATCCGGCATACAGGGCGAGTTGATCGGTGACCAGGGCACCGAGCGCCACCGGTTCCTGCCGAGGGCGATAGGGTCGGGCATAGTTGAGCAGGTCGGTCACGCTGCGATTACTGCGCCCCACCGCCTCCAGCACCACCGCCACCAGTCGCCGATGGTCGCTGCTCAATTCATCCGCTTCCATCTGCAAGCGTTGCAGCCCCATGGCCATGGCATTCAGCGGGTTGCGCAGTTCGTGAGCAATGGCGGCGGCGGCCTGACCCAGCGCAGCTTCCTCGCGTTGCTGGGACAGGCGCTGTTCATAAGCCCGCAACTGCTCCAAATGCGCCTGCTGATAGCGATACAGCAACCACGCGCCCAGTCCGCCGATCAGCCCCAGGATGATGGCGAACCCGGCGAATTCCCGCCACAACCGCTGCTCGATGCGCGTCAGGGGATCCGCGTCGAGATCCACCACCAGTTCGGCCCCGGACAAGGGTGCACGAACTTCGACCACCCGGACGCCATCAGCTAACTGGCGAGTCGCCACGACCGGCAGGCCCGGATGGATCGGCTCCGCTGCGTTCTCAACCCATTCGCCAGTCAGCGCCACCCGCAGAACGCCCGGCAATGCAGCAGCGGCTTCCAGAGCGCGGGGTAGGCCAATCACGTCGCGCAAGTCCTCCAGCGGCTGGTTATCCATGGCGACCAGAATACAGCCCTCCCGACCCTGGCGCGGCGCTCCGAACACCAGCGTGTGTGTTTCACTCAGGGATCGCAGGCGCCGGTCGCAACCGGGTAATTCACCGGGATTCCAGTCCGGTGGCCCCTGGCTTGAGCCTTCGGGGCGCACGATGCGAATAGCCAACAAGCCGGCTTCGGCAGCGAAAGCGGTCAATTCGTGATCGCGGAACGGCTCCACCTGATCCAGGTAATCCACGAACCGGGCGGAGCTGCCCAGGAATCTGACCAGCATCGCGTCGGTCACCTGGCGTCCCTGTACCGCACCACGGGCATGGAGGCCAATCGCGTCAGCCAGTCGCCGGGCATAATCAGCCGCATCTTCGAGAAAAGTCTGCTGGGCCTGCCGGGTCTGAAAGGAAAACCAGGCCAGCACTAACGCGCACAGCACCCCGAACGCCAGCAGATTGCCCAGCCACAGGCGCGGTGTCGGCTTCTCAGCGACCACCGCCACCTCCACCACCTCCACCGCCACCTCCACCACCTCCACCGCCACCCGGTCCGCCACCTCCCGGCCCGCCACCTCCCGGCCCACCACCTCCCGGCCCACCACCTCCCGGTCCGCTCCCGCCACGTCCAGCACTGTTCGCTCCGCCACTCGCCCCGCGACTCAAACGGGAACGCACGCCAGTGAGGTCATTTTTTTCATCCGGCAGGTCGTAAATACCGACGGGAATCAGGCTGACTCCAGAAACATGGCCATCCGGCGCCAGCCAAAGGCGAACCCGCACGCCCGGAACCATCCGCTGCGCCAGATCGGCATCGCTCAACCGAAAATTCCAGCGCTGCGCCCCCTGGTCAATTTCGGTCGCCGCTAGAATCATCCCGTCAGGCTCCACTGCCATAATTCGTGCGATCACTGGCGTATCCGCCGCGACCGTTCCCACCCACAAACCTAGCGCTGCGATGACGCTCCGGACTCGGCAACGGTGGATGGATTGACCGGTTTTACGTCTTTTCACAGTGGGCGGCCTCCTGAAACCAAAAATCAAGTTATTGATAAGGGACACAGCAAAAACCGTACCTTTAATCACCGGGTGAATGGCCTATGCTTAACAAAGGAACGAATCTGGAATAGGCAGCACCTACCCTCGTTCGCCAACCCCCCTGACCTGGAGATTGCCATGCCCCATCGCCTCGCCCACCTCCGCCATGTGCTATTGCTATTTGGCCTGTGCAGTCTGCCGCCAATTCTGGCCATCCCGCCCGTGCTGGCCGAACCGGCGCTCGTTCAACCCGTTGGCCAGGTTGACGTTGACCGCCCCCTTGAATCGACGTTTTACAGCCCCCGCGATCGGATTCACCCGGTGTTCGCCCGCAACAGTATGGTCGCCAGTCAAGAGGCGCTGGCCACCCAAGTTGGGCTGGACATTCTGAAGCAGGGCGGTAATGCCGTCGATGCCGCCGTCGCTATCGGCTTCGCCCTGGCGGTCACGCTGCCGCAGGCCGGCAATCTCGGCGGCGGCGGCTTCATGGTGGTTTACAACGCTGCCCAAAAGCAGAGCGAGACGATTGATTTCCGCGAAGTCGCCCCGGCTGCCGCCCGTCGGGATCTCTATTTGAACGAGAAGGGCGAGGTCGATAAAGCCCGCATCCGCCACAGCCACCAGGCGGCAGGCACGCCGGGCACGGTCGCCGGACTGGCGCTGGCTCATCAACGGCAGGGCCGTCTGGCCTGGCGGGCGCTGGTTGAACCCGCCCTTCGTCTGGCGGAACAGGGGATTCCGGTCAGCCCGGAACTGGCCCAATCCTTGCGGGAAGCGCACCAACGGATGGCGCCCTGGCCGGCCAGTATGAAAATCTTCTTCAAGGCCGATGGCGCACCCTATCAGCCTGGCGAAACACTGGTGCAGTCCGACCTCGCCACCTCACTGCGCCTCATTGCCGAACAGGGCGCGAAAGCGTTCTATGAAGGCGCGATTGCCGAAAAGTTGGTGGCCGATATGCAGGCGAACCGAGGGCTGATCAGCCGGGATGATTTGAAGAATTACCGAGCTGTCGTTCGCACCCCGGTCAAAGGTCATTATCGAGGTTACGAGATTGTCTCCATGCCGCCGCCCAGTTCCGGCGGCATCCATCTCGTGCAAATTTTGAATATTCTGGAAACCTGGCCGTTGGCGGAACTGGGGGCGCAAAGTGCCGCGACGCTCCATCGTCTGGCCGAAGCGATGAAACTGGCCTATGCCGACCGCAGCGAATATCTGGGCGATCCGGATTTTGTGAAGATTCCCATGGCGGGTCTGACTTCCAAGGCTTACGCCAAAACGCTGGCCGCGCAGATTGACTTGAACCGGGCGCGACCCGCGGCGGACATTAAACCCGGCCAGCCGCAACCCTACGAAAGCGGGCAGACGACCCACTACTCCATCGTGGATCGGGACGGCAACGCGGTCGCCGTGACCTATACCCTGAATTTCGGCTACGGCTCGGGCATCGTTGCTGCGGGCACGGGCATTCTGTTGAACAATGAAATGGATGATTTCGCCGCCAAGCCCGGCGTCCCGAACGCTTATGGACTGATCGGCGGCGATGCGAACGCGGTCGGTCCCGGCAAGCGCCCGTTGAGTTCAATGACGCCCACGCTGGTGTTCAAGGACGGGCAGGTCGTGCTGGTCACGGGCAGTCCCGGCGGCAGCCGCATCATCACCACCGTGCTGCAAACCGTGTTGAACGTCATCGATCACCGGATGAACATCGCCGAAGCCACCCTTGCTCCGCGCATTCATCATCAATGGCAACCCGACGAGTTACGGGTTGAGGAGGGACTCAGCCCGGACACCGTGCGGTTACTGGAGGGGCTGGGTCACAAAGTCGTGGTCAAGAACGCCATGGGCAACACGCAAAGTATCGTCCGCGCCCCGGCGGGACTGTTCGGTTTCTCTGACCCCCGGCGGATAGGCAGTTTGACGGCGGGCTATTAAGGATGCCGCCGGGAAAACCGGCGCTGGCGAGTCATTGAATCAGCCAGCCGACCGGTTATGGAGTCCAGTTGTTATGCCGGTTATGCGGAGGTCATTCCATATCTGTAACTAGTAAAATGTTCAGACTAATCCATCAATATTTTGATATTTAATAATATTCTATACTGAATCAGACTGAGCCAGTACCGCAATTTCGGCGGGCGTAGTCATCCACATGAATTTTAATAGTTTTGTTAATCAATCAGACTCTCGTAAAGACGGATCATACTGGAAACCCATTCATCTCCTGCGTCGGAATTGGTCAGAAATACCATTCCTTTGCCAGTCGAAAACTCGACAGCATAAAAACATTTCCAGCCCTGATTACCGCCGGGATGTTGCACACCCTTGATGACCCCATCCTTTTTAATACGGAAGTAGCCAAAAACATCTTCTCCAGTAGTGACATCAGGATTTTCTGAATAAAAATAAGCAGCATACTGACGAGATAACAAAGGCGATTGGTAAGATGGGTCAGACTTGATCCTGTACAACTCATTTAAAAGACGAGCAAGATCACCTGCATTACTGTATAAACCCGCTGCCGCTTTCTCTACAAAAAGATAGTTAGGCAAAAGATCGCCGGAAGGAGAATAAGCTTTTGCAAGACGTTTCTCGATAGCTGGAGAATAGTCAAAACTGCTGGAATCCATTTTTGCAGGAGCCAGGACAGTTTTGTGAATATATTCAGAAAAATCCTGACGGGTGACTTCTTCAATCATCAACTCGAGAAGGGTATATCCACCACCCGAATAGGAAAAATTTTGACCGGGAGCATCAATTAGTTTTAACGGCCCTGGACTGGACAAGTCGGGAAACTGACCATTATCGCCCGACAGAGACTCTTCAATCGAAGGCATTCTTTGACCGGGCTTATAACCCGGATAACCACCCAAACTTAAACCAGCACGATGCGCGAGAATATTTCGGATAGTCACGCCATTGGCGTCCCAGGATGAAGCAGGCAATGCCCAGCGATGGATATAAGCTGAAATGGGCGCATCCAGCTTTATTTTCTGTTGTTGCGCCAGCGCCAGCACCGCCCAGGCCGTCACTGATTTGGAAATGGAAGCGACCTGAAAAATGGTTTCGGTAGTTACCGGCGTTGCCGCAGCCTTGTCAGCACGTCCAAACCCTTTTTCATAGAAAATCTTACCGTTTTTAATCAAGGCGATTTGTATTCCTGGAAGATTTTCACTGAGCAGGCCCGGAACAGTACTATCCAGGTAACTGCCCAAAGAATTAAAATTCAATCCATTCGGAGGGTTAAGCTTGGTGGCAGCAAACGACGAGGTAACCAGAATAGTAACCAGAGTTAATACCATTAAAATTGTATTTTTAATTTTCATGATAAATTTGCTCGTGTAAATTTTCCCGTAATAACCGGGATCGACACGCCTAGCCAGATAGCCAAGTCAATACAATCCTTTACTATCTCCTTGCGCCGCGCCTCCTGAATCTTCATTCGCAGCGCCTCACGCTGTTCGACCGTTTGAGTTTTCAACTGTCCCAGCGCGGCACGTTCTAATCCAACCTGATGACGCAATGCATCCGTCAACTGCCGTTCATGACGCAGGCGGCGCTGATCAAGCAAGACTTCTTTGCGTTCATCAATATACTTGTAAAAAGCCTCCTTAAAACCGGGTAAACCCTCCTGATTTTTGTTGGAAAGCAGAAAAATCCGATCACTGCTGATATGTGCCCCAATGCGCTGCCGGATGCTTTGACGATCCTGTTCATTGTCGATTAAGTCGCTATGGGTAACCACAAAGAACAAATCTTTCAGATCGGCTTTACTCAAAGCGACTTGCTGAATAAAATTGATCTGTGTTTGATTCAGCGCCGAAACATCCGCATTCATCACAAATACCACCAAGTCCGCCTGCACAGTTTCTGCCTTGGTGCTGGCGATCTGATCGGTGTCGTTAAAACCGGGCGTATCAATAAACACGGTATGCGCCGGCAATCCCAGTTGTGGCGACCAGTAGTCAATCCGTGGCAGGTTTTGCGTCGATGCCTGCAACGCCATGATAGCGGCTTGACCACGCGATTCCTGGCGCTCGCCCGACTCGGTTTGAACGATTGCGACCGGTTCGGACACCATGCCTTGTCCGAGTGATACCACTGTTTTTGTCGTCGGGATCGGCTTTTCCGGCAACAAGGGCAATCCAAACAGGCTATTCAGCAAACTGCTCTTACCGGAGTTCCATTCGCCGACAAAGGCGCAGGCCAACTCGCCCTGCATCGGCGGGATTTCGATACCAAACTGTTGAGTAGCTTCAAGTAAATCTTGGTAAAGAACGTTCATCAAAGAGATGGCCTTGGTTGGTGAGAATGGATGCTTTGGATCATTTTAGCAGATGTTATGCAAATGAAACCTTCAATCCAGCAGCTTAGCCCTGATCAATCAGGGGCAATGGCTCACACTGGGGATGCCGCCGGGAAAACCGGCGCTAGCAACTCATTGAATCAGCGGGCTGACCGCTCCTGATTCAGTGCCAACAGTCGATGCAGTATCTCGTCATCGCTCAAATCAGTCGGCCAGCCGTAGGCCGTTGTGACCGCTGCATCGAGCGCACGATGGGCATGATCCAGCCAAGTCGGGCGCTGGTTGTACAGGTTTGTTAGCGTCCGCTTTTTGAGTTCCGCGGCGCGTTCGGGTTTGGGAATCAGCCGGTCGGGATAGCCGGGGACGATTTCGGGAACCCGCTCCACCCATTGCGGGGGATTCAGCCAGTTCTCGCGCAACTCATTCAGTTTGCGGGCGGCGTCGGCAATCGCTTGAGCGCGAGGATCGCTGGCATAATCTTCGGCTGGAATGTTCGGGGTCAAGCCTGCCGGAAAGGGGAAGGTTTCAAAGCAGGTCGTGGGCGTATAGCGCGGATCGTTACCTTTGCCGAGCCAAGTGCAAGTTCGCAATGTCCATAACTCATGAAACCGCGAATGCAGGATACCAAAAGTAGTATCGTCGGAACGGGCAAATACTAATACCGTGGACTCGGCGAATACCAGGGTATCCATCCAAACGAAAATCCGGTATTTGGCGACTTGTGGAGTGGCTATACAGCGCGAAAATTGACTCATGGCTCCCCGTAAATCATCACCGGTTCGGCCATGCAGCCACCAGCGCTTACGTCGCCCTTCATCCCGATTCTGATCCCGGTAAGGCTTAACGTGCTGCCTTATGTATTCAAAAGGTGCTTCAAAAAGCGCGGCCTCTTGTTCGGACATCTTGTTGAAATCAATAATCCAGGCATTGCGGGGGCGGCGTACTAAATCCATCGCATTACGGATTGGACGTAAGACCACCTGGTTTTCCAAACCATGAGGATTAGCGGGTAGCTTTAACCAGCTCCGCACCCTATCTTCCGTGACATCGAACCGCCCAACTCTTACCGATCCCTGAAAGCAGGTTCCGGCATTTTCTATCAGTTGTTTTGCCTGAGTTAAATCAACGCTGCCATTCAAGCCACCCGTAAGATCAGCGTAAATAGCTGTTACGGGTTGACTGTTCAAAATCCCCCCGTTCACTGCGTTCGCATCCCCATTGTGCAAAGGAGAGTTAGGCAACGCTGAACTCTCCCCTTCGCAAAAGGAGGGCGAGGGGGGATTTCCAAAACACACCAGCGACACCCGCACCGCTGCGCCTTCGTTGACCCATTCCAGATCAGACCAAGCGTTAAAAATTGTCATGGTTTCCTGAATACGGGCTAGTACCTTGCGATTCGCCCCGCCACGAATTGAATTGGTTGCCACTAATCCCGCCCGCTGTGACTGATCTGCTGCAATTCCAGCCCGCGCCTTCTCAAACCAGTAGCAGACTAAATCGGCTCCGCCCGGCACTCGTCCGGCATAAACGCCACGCAACATCGCCATATACGTTTCGCCCAATTCCGCCAATTGCTTCTTATCACCGAGAAACGGCGGATTCCCCACAATGGCCTCGGCGGCGGGCCATATAGCCTCCTGATCGCCGTCCAACAACGCATCCCGGCACTCGATATGATTCAGCGGTTTCAGAATCGGCTGATCGTTCAGGTTGTAGCCGTGGCCGAGCATCCATTGAATCTCGCCAATCCACACCGTCAGCCGCGCCAGTTCCG
>JAIFNF010000120.1 GCA_020047885.1 Gammaproteobacteria bacterium
GCCTGGATGCCGTTACTGGGATTGCTGCTCACCCTGCTGGCCGCGCTGTGGCGCTATAGCCGACGACTGGGACCGCTCTTGACGCCTCGTTCCAGTGAACAGCGGCGATTGGCGGAACATCTGCAAGCCAGTTCCCGGTTCCTGTGGCGACACGGTGCCGGGCCGATGCTATTGCAAGCGGCTCGTCACTACACTCAACGCCGACGTGATCGCCGCTGGCCCGAATCGTCGTCCGAACCTGCCATGTTCGAACAATCGGATCAGCCGCTGAATGAGCGTGAATTGATCCATACTGTGCAAACCCTGCAACGCCTGAACCGTCGCCCATGAACACACCTATCGATATTTCCCCCGCTGTCCCGCCCACGGCTGAGGAGCTGCAAACCGCCTGGGATCTGCTGCAAACCCTGCGCACTGAAATCAGCCAGGCGCTGATTGGTCAATCGGCCATTGTTGACCAGGTGCTGATTGCGCTGGGCGCGGCGGGTCATGTCTTGATCGAAGGTGTGCCGGGTCTGGGTAAAACCTTGTTGGCGCGGGCGCTGGCGGCCTGCATCAAGGCTCGGTTCGCCCGGATCCAGTTCACCGCCGACCTGATGCCCAGCGATGTCACCGGCCATGCGCTGTACAACCTGCGCGAAGAGCGGTTTGAAATTCGCCGGGGGCCGGTGTTCTGCCATGTCCTGCTGGCCGATGAGATCAACCGCGCCCCGGCCAAAACGCAGGCAGCGCTGCTGGAAGTCATGCAGGAAGGCCAGGTCACGATTGAAGGCGAATCCTTTGTCCTGCCGCCGCCATTTATGACGCTGGCGACGCAGAATCCTATTGAACATGAAGGCACTTATCCACTGCCCGAGGCGCAACTGGATCGCTTTCTGCTGAAAATCCAGATCGACTATCCCAGCGCTGCTGAAGAAGCAGCATTGCTGCGTTCGGTGACGGGCAGTCGAGTCGGCGACAAACTCGACGTGTCGCGAGTGCAGGTAGTCACCGATCCCGAGGCCGTGCTGAATCTGCAACAGATCACCGCCCGGTTGCGGCTGGACGATGCGGTGCTGGATTATGTAGTGCGCCTAGTCACTGCGACCCGCAAGACGCCCGGTTTCGTCATTGGTGCCGGACCGCGTGGCGGCATTGCGCTGATCCGCGCCGCCCGTGTGCAGGCGTTGCTCAATGGCCGCGATTTTGTGACCCCGGATGACGTGAAAAGCATCGTCAAACCGGCGTTGCGCCATCGGCTGGCGCTGGCGGCAGAGTATGAAATGGAGGGTGCGCAAGTCGATGACGTGCTGGAGGAGTTATTGCGACGGGTTGCCGCGCCGAGGGTGTAGGTCGTCCCCGTCAGCCAGGTCAAAACGAGCAGGATCCAGTGCTAAAGGGGCGGCGGCGGGATTTTGCCCTGTTCCACCATTCAGCCCGGATTCCTGTTAATCCGTCTCAAAGCCGTGACTGGTCAGCCGCAAAGTCCGGCTGTTCTCGGTCACGGTGCGTATCACATGATCCGGCGCTCCCTGGGGGATCTGGGCTTCGATTTCCAGGGTCACCGTCACGGTGGCGCCGACCAAGCCCGCCAGATGAGCAATGACTTCTTCGGCAATTTTGCTGGCGTCGCGGCCCACCCGGGTCGGGTCAAGCGTGGCGCTGCCGTGGAAGTGCTTGGCCTGGAGTGGCGGCGGCGGCTTCACCGGGTCCGGGGGGCCGGGCTTGGGCGGGGGAGTTCTATCGCCGCCGCCGGTTGTCGTGCTGGTTGTCGGGCCGGGCGGTTTCGGATCGGGGGATATGGCGGCTGGGCGTTCGGCTTCCATCTGCCGGCGGGCCACCTCTGCTTTCACCAGTACGCCAGGCGTCGGGCTGTCAGCCAAGGTTACCTGTTGGCCGCTGCGTAAACCTTGGTAGCGACCGGTGGCTTGGTCGTAGCGGTCGGCATAGGCGAAGCTGTCCTGTTCCCAGGTCAGCAGGGCTAAGCCCTCCCGGACTGCGGCCAACAGGACCGCTGGCTCCTTGAGGCGGGGCAGGTAGAGGTAGCTGGCGAAGTCTTCGATCAGTTGCTGAATGGCGACCGCCTCGCTACGCCACAGTGGAATCCGATCCATTTCCTGACGCAACGCGCTCCCGGCCAAGGTGGTCACCAAGGAGTCGTCGGTGCGCAGCTTTTTGCTGGCGCGGACCGCCAGGGCATCCTGGCCGGTGAGGCGAGTGGCCGGCCATTCGATAGGGGTCTGAGGATCAGTCTGCCTCGGCGCCAGGAGCCATTGGTACGCCTCGGGAATCCGGGCGGTCACGGCGCTATCAGCCGAGGTCTTCTGCGTTTCGGCCTGCCGGACCTGGTGCGGGGAAAGATCGAGCGTTTCCCGCTCGGCCAGAATTGAGGCCCACGCCAGATAGCGGCGGGTGGCTTCACCCAGGTCTTGCAGGCGGGTTTTGTCCACGGCCAAAAACACCAGGGTGTTGCGATAGCGGCGCGGGGTGTTGCCGCGCCGCTCCAGGATGGCCTGGGCGGCGACCTCGGCGGGACTGTGGGCGTCCTTGCTGTAGGGATAGTCAATCCCCAGCACCACCAATCGGGCGTCGAGATCGTCGGGCACGTCCTGCCCGGAGTGGGGGAGCGGGTGAATCCGGTTGAAATCCCCCAACTTGCGGAGATCGAGGCGCAAGCGCTGTTCCAGTTCGTGGGCGACGGCGTCCGGGTTGCGTTTGAACTGCTCGGCCCGATCGTCGGCCAGCTTGGTCACGGTGGGCTGGGTCGCGTACCAGTAGCGGTTACCGTCCTGGTACAGATAGGTGGCGGCGGCCGCCAGCCGGCGCAGGGCGTCGCTGAACACCGCCGGCGTCTCGCCGGGTAGCAGGCAGCCGAGCTTGATCTGGCGATCTTCGATGCCCCGATTGGCCGCGGTTGCGGTGGGCGCGGACCCCAGATACACGGTGCGCGCTACCCGGCGGCAAGCGTGGTATTTGCCAAGGTTGGGCACCTCGCCATCCAGTCGCAATGGTAGGGCGTTAGGGCCATCGACGTCCTTGTCGATCACCGGCGTCCAGTTATCCGACAGGTAGCGGGTCAGCTCGAACTGGACCCGCGCGTCGTCAATGGGCAGATGGGCGGGCAGGATGAGTGGATTGCGATCGCCGCGCTCCCACAGACAGTGGATCACTGTCGCCATCAACCGCAACACGCCTCTCGTGCGCTGAAACTTCACCAGGGTCGACCAATCGGTATAGAGCCGGTCGAACACCTCTGGGTGAATCGGGTAGGCGGCCTTGATCCGCTTTTCATAGTCGGGATCGCGGCACTCCGGCGGAAACTCAGCCTGTTGGGTGCGATAGAAATCGTAAAACGCCCGAGCCACGGTGTCGCGGGCCACAAACTGGATCGGTTCAACCAGGGGTTCAAACAGCCGGCGGCGGACGATTTCAAAGCCTTCTTCGGCGGTGGCCGGTCGCCAGGAGGACTCGACCCGCCCGACTGCGTTGCGTAGGCGATCCAGGGCCGTTCGACCACGCTCGCCACCGACCTCGACATCATCGGCTTGGGCGTGAGGCGATCCAGTCGTGTCGGAGGCCGGCAGGCTGATCACCAGCAGGCAGTGTTTGGCCAGCTTGGCCGACTCGGTGAGGACTTGGGCAAAGCTGAAATGGGTCTCGAAATTACCGGCGGGCAGATCGCTGGTGTCATGCAGTTGGCGGGCATAGGCCACCCATTCGTCGATCAGGATCAGGCATGGGCCGTAGGTGTTGAACAGTTCGCGCAGCCGGTCGCCGGGACTGGTGGCTCGCTCATCGTCGGCCCGGATCTGCTCGAACGCGGGTTTGCCGCCCAGTTGCCAGGCCAATTCGCCCCACAGGGTGCGAATCACGGTGCCGTCCGGCTTGGTGCTGGGATTGCCAGGGGAGAGCTTGTTGCCGACCAGCACCACGCGGCGGACGGTCGGGGGTTGGGCGATCCCGGCCGCTTTCAGCACCGCGTCGATGCCGGGCAACTGGCCGGGTGCGATCCCGGAAAACAGGTGGTAGAGCGCCAGCATCGAGTGGGTCTTGCCGCCGCCAAAATTGGTTTGTAACTGCACCACCGGATCGCCACCCTGGGTGGCCAGGCGCTGGATCGCGCTGGTCAGCAACTGTTGCAGGCTTTCGGTCAGGTAAGTGCGGCGGAAGAACTCGACCGGGTCGCGGTATTCATCGCTGCCCTCGCCCAAGTGGACTTGCCAGAGGTCGGCGGCGAATTCGGCTTGCTGGTAGTGGCCGCTGGCCACATCCCGGTGAGGACTGACCACTTCGCGCCACGGTTTGAGGGTGCTGCTGACCGGGCTGTCGATGGTCGCGCCGGCGGTTTTGCGCTTTTCGCTGCGAGCCTGTTCGTCGAAGCGGACCCGGAGCAGTTCCATCTTGGCCTTGTCGATTTCATCGGCCTGGGGAGCGGAGATCGCGGTCAGCAGTCGCCCGGCGGAGTCCAGGGCGCGGTAGGCGTCGTCGGTGGAAAACGGGTTCTGATGCGCCCAGCGGTGACGGATCTCCAGCAATTCGTTGATCAGGCTGCGTTCGGCCTTGCCCAGCACCTGCCGGAAAACGTCGCTCCATTTGCGATCCATGATCACCAACTGCACCGCGACATCCTGTAGCGCGTCGCCCTTGCTGGTGCCGAGCCGGGTGTCGGATAACAATTCGCGGACTTCAAAGGCCCAGTCCTTGCCCAACCCGGCTTTTAGCTCCCGTTCAACGAAGGGGCGCAGCCCGTCCTTGAGGAACTCCATCGCCTTGCTGACCCGTTCGTGATTGCTGATCGCCATGTAGTCCTGCTCCTGTGGGGGTTTAGGGTCTGAGTGTGAGGGGGATTTTATACTATTTATCAATAAATTATGAATGTTATCTTTCTATTCAGACCCCTCCCCCCAACCCCCTCCCCATGAATGGGGAGGGGGAGTACCACAGCTCACTGTTTCGCAAGACTCCCTCCCCATGGTGGAGCATGGCTATTGGCCGCTGTCTGCGAACAGGTCGCGTTCATGGGGAATGACGTTCATCGGCCGTTCGGCCATGAACTCCTCCGGGGCGTCGATGCTGTGGATCAGGGCCAGGAAGTCATCCCAGACCCTGGCGCCGGGCCGGGTGGACAGCACGACATCGCCGCTGGCCTCATCGCGACTGATGTAGACCTCCTCGCGGTCGAACCGAAATTCGCTCGGTAGGCGAACGGCCTGGCTACTGCCGGTTTTGAACAGATTGGCGGGGCGGGGAGCGGACATGGCGGTTCTCCAGAAAGTGGGTAGTGACGCTGAACGGTTGCGGGATCACGCTCTGTGGGATCAAAAGTCCATCCCGGTCTGCTCCGCAGGTCTTCCGCCATCACCCTCCCGCGCCAGACGGGCAATCTCGGGCCAGCTTTGCACCAGGCCGTTGTAGGCCAGCGCCTCGGTCGCCCGCTTCTTCCGTTCGCAGAGGGTGTAGAGCCGGTAGGCCAGTTCGCGGCCGGCTTCGGCCTGACCGCCCAGCCTGGCCAGCAGGGCGGCGGCGGCGATCTCCCCACCGGCTTCAAGGACGCGGATCAGGTGATGCACCGTTTCCCATACGGTCAGGCGCAGGTCGGTTTCGGGATTCCAGTGGGCGGGCAGTTCGGCGGGGGGCAGCAGGCGGACCTTGCCGCTCTTGGAAACCAGGAGGCCCGCTTCAACCAGCCCGGCGACGCTGGTGTTCTTGGCCGTGGAGAGGGTTTCGGCCACACCGTACTCGCCGTCGCTGAAGCCACAGTGTTCAAACCAGGCCAGCGCCCAGCGGGTGTCGGCGTCGAAATCGCCTTCCTGTTCAGCCAGCACTTCATCGAGGGTCTGGTTGATGAGCGCCAGCGCCTCACGGACCGAGAGTGGCTTGCCGGCGGCATCAACCACAGTGGTGTAGCGGGTGTAGACCGCCATGCCGGGGCCGATGGCGGCTTGGGCGAGATCGACCGGGGCGATGTTGCCACGCTGGAGGTGGGCGAGCGCGATGGGCAATTCGGCTCGGAGTACGGTGAGAAATTCGCGGCGGGTGGCTGTGGGTGCGTCGGACGGGCGTTGGCGGCAGACGAGGACGATGCTGGAGGCGAGGGCATTGGTGCCTGATCCGATCATCCGGTTGGAGAGTTCGGTGCGCATCGGCCAGGTACCGCTGATAGCGAAGCCGGCTTCGATGACAGCAGCCAGGAAGGTGTCCCAGCCGGTGTTGGTTGTGCCGTCTCCCCCGTTGCTCTCGGCCTGCTTAAAGGCATAGTAGATGGTGACTGGGAAGGCAGGATGAGCTCGCTCGGCGAGTCGGTGCATCGCCCGCGTCATGCCACTTAGGAAGAACGTCTCGGCCTTTTCCTTGCTGCCATGTCGATAGGGTGTTGCGACCAGTTCTTCGGCTTTGGGCACGGCCAGCGTGGCGAAAAGGTCGGGGAATACAGGCTTTAGTGAGCGACGCAGCCAGACGTAAAAGAAGTCCGAGAGGTCAGCGTAACCGATGTTGTCGTAGTAGGGAGGATCGGTGGAGACGACTTTGTTAGCGCTTATAGATTGATTCTGCGCATCCTCTTGCCGAACTAACCCAATGTTAGAAGCTGGCATTTGATTGAGTGCCTTCGCCATATTGCTGAGACTAACTGCATAATCACCAGCCGCCTCACCGAAAACATTGTTTTCGCCATAGTCCCACAGCATGGGTATAGCGTGCCTTGTGAATAAATGCCGAACTTGCGTTTTTGTAACTTCCCACCCACATAGAGTGTTTGCTATGTCTGTAAGCCGACTGAGTGCTATACCCAAATACACCCCCACCGCCTCCGCATACGCCTGAGCGCCGGAGCCGCCCTTGGCCAATGGAAGGTCTTGCTCCCCCTCTCCATTCATGGAGAGGGGGCCGGGGGGTGAGGTCAACACTTCCCGCAACCGCTCTACACTCAATTCCTCATTCCGAATCCGCGCCACCCGAATGCCGCCCTGCGCCAGTACCGCATCGCGCGCTTGATCATAGTCTTGTTGCTGCGCGTGAACTTCGCCATCCAACTCCAGAGCCAGGCGTTTTTCGGGGCAGTAGAAGTCCACAATCAATCCCAGAATAACCTGCTGCCGACGAAACTTAAGCCCCAGGCAACGACGGTTACGCAACATCTCCCAGGCACGCGCTTCGGCATCGGTAGGCAGCTTGCGCATCTGTCGGGCAAGGTCGAGTTTTTCACGGGAAACAGGGGCATGGCCGGTAACCTTGACCTCACCCCCCGACCCCCTCTCCATGAATGGAGAGGGGGAGTCAGAAAGCGATGCCATGTAGTCGCTTTTCACCCGCTCGCGCGCTTCCTGCACCAGATCGGAAAAGGTCGTCAGCGCGGCAAGTTGGCGGGGAGTGAAGAGGTCGCCATAGGTCTTGAGTCCGTAGAATGGTGGCGAGAACCAGCGCGGGTTCTCGGGCATGGCCACATCGGGACTCCACTCCGGCTGAGCTGTCAGGGCAATCGATTCCATCTCCTGCGTTGGTGAGAGATAGACTCGCCCGCGATCACCCTCGGCAACGATAGCCATCAGTCGAGCGCCCATGCGCCCAGCCTTGCCCTCACTCTTGATGTATTCCCCCGCAATTGGCGTTTCCGACATCAGGCACTGGAAGTTCGCGCCGCGCGAGAGTTTGGTTCCGTTTTTCACTGCCTCCGCATTCTTCGGCTTGCCCACCTTCACCGTGAAGCGATAAGCCCCCTCTCCATTGATGGAGAGGGGGTTGGGGGGTGAGGTCAGCACCGGCTCCACATACGCCTCCTTGCCCGCCTTGGTGGAGAGCATGAAGGTGGAGGCCAATGGCACATCGACGTTGGCGAAGGCCGGGTTCGGGCTTTTCACCGTCCGCGCCCATAACCAAGCGATCACGGTGAGCTTCTGGCCGACATATTTCTTCAAGTCTGGCCGTTCCCGCGCCATTTCGTCCGTGATTTCGATCTTCGGGTAGAGGTGACCGATCCGCTTCTCGGCCTCGTCGCGCATCCACTGACCGTAATAGCGCACATCCTCGGCCAGCCCTTGCGCCCCCTTCCATGATCCCGACGCGCCTAATTTGCCCCGCGATGTCGGATTGACCGGTGGCCGTCCGGCAAACTTGGGCGGAATTTCGATCATCGCCTTGTTGATCAGCACCGCCACCGGATTGAGATCACTGGCGTAGCTTTCCAGTCCGAGCCGTTGCGCCTCCAGTGGCAACGACCCGCCGCCGGCGAACGGATCGTGAAAGGCGGGGAGCCGGTCCGGGTTGAATAACTCCGCAGCGCAGGGGTGGTTCTGATTCTCGGCGCAGGTCATCCGCCAGCTTTTCCAGATTTCATCACGCGCCTGCTGCAACACGTCCTCGTTGGTGGTGTTCTCCCATTTCACCAACTCCTCGATTAACCGAAACAAGCGCTGGCGCTCCTGCTCCTGTGCGGCCTCGGTCGGAAACCGCTCCGGGTGACCCGAGGGGTCGTCCACCATCTGCGCGAAGATCACCGCCCGCGCCGCCGCCAGAGGCCGTCGCGCCCACCAGAGATGCAGCGTACTCGGATGCCCGTGGCGGATGGACTTCTCCCGCGCCGAAGCCTTGTTGATCGCCTCCAGCGGCAGGGCGACCTCGATGAGTTTTTTGGGCAGGTGATTCATGGCGACTCCGGTATCGTCCTGAGTAAGTCTTCAATCACCGGATCGATCATTGCTTCGTCAACATCGATGTTGGCGTTATGAGCGACGTTGTGGGCTTGTTCTTCGGCGGACTGGGTTAATTTCCGCAGCAGCCCAATAATGATCAGTTCGAGATCCGCCAATCCTTCCAGGAGGTCTTTCTGGATGGTGCTGTAGATCGGCTGGGCGGATTGGAGAGCATTCGGTTCGAGATGACCGAGCATCCGTTGCTTCATACCGCTCCCATTTTCAAGCTTGGCATTCCGGTAGGACGGGCGCATGTGGTGTTGCGCCACCAACGGCATTTTGGCCGCCAACTCCTGTCGCCGCTCCTGTACGATCCCAATCACCTGCCTTTTAGCGCTCTCCGCCAGGATGACCACCTTGTCCTGGAACCAAGCTAACTGACCCTCAATACCGGTGCTTGGTTTACCAAGCATCATCTCCACAATCAAACGAATTTTCTCGCAGAATCCTTGACCGGACTCCGTTACCTGTAACACGAAATCGTCCGTTACTCGTCCAAGATCCTCGGTGAAATACCTCTCCCAGGAAACCGGTAAACGCGCCAGTAACGGTTCCGCCAAGTCCTCGTTAAAGTCATGGGTCTTTCCCGTTGTTGGACTCTTGAACATACCGTCTCGCTGGATAATCGCTCTTAGCGTTCCCCAGTGGATGCCCCGCCACCCTTCAACCGAGCGCGAAATACCTTGTATGCTCGATTGAAAGAGCGGTTGAGCCTTGTCCAGAAACAGGGTCCGGTGCACCTTGAAGCGGTCGTCGGCGCGTTCTCGAACCCGTTGGAGCTTGGTACAAAAATCTTGAAGTTCGCGCTGACATCGGGTTCTGGCTTCTTCGATGCGTTCGGTGGGAGCTTGGAGTCGGGCGCGAAAAAAAAAAGTCATTTCTTCGCGAAGTTGGGTTAACCGTTTCAGTGCGGTGTGCGCGTTATATCCCGTACCCGTTTCTTCGCCGATGGTGGCAAGGTGTTCGTGAATTCCTGGTATCCCGGTGTCATTTTCGTCCTCCAATCCATAGTCCTTACGCAACCGGGCAATTTTCTTGATCTTGATGTAAGCGTTGGCCGAGGTGGTGTGGACCCGCACTTCACGCGCCATCTGGATCATCCGGGTCAAGGTGACATCTTCTTCCTGCTCTGAGGTTAGGTCTCTAACCATCTGCTCTAACTGATTTCGGGCCTCCTGCACGGTCTGGCTGCGATAGGCCCCGACCAGCTCAGCAGTGGAGCAATCTTCGGGTAGACCCAGTTGATCAGCGATGTGGGTATCGATGTCATCCGCCTTGGTGCCAACCAAGGACAGGGCATGGTAATTGCCGCCGAGTACCAGATTTCGGAGTAATTTTTCCTCGTACAAAATGCGCTGAATATCGTCCGTCAACCCGCGAACCATCGAGAAAATCACCCACACAAAGGGGGCTGTTCGCAGAAATTCACGGGTGACCTCGACCCGTGCCTCGTTAGGATCATTGAGTCCCGGTAGGTCGACCAGCTCAAGACCACCCGCCAGACAGGGATAGGTACCGACAATGTTGACCTGTTTTACCAGCGGCCACAGTGAGCCTTCACCCCGCGTTAATTGCCGGAGATACCCCAACATCTCTTTGGTACTGGTAAAGTTTTGCGTTTCGACCGAGTTCGCCTGAAAAATGCTTTCGACCTCAGTGGGTAGTGGCCGCCGCAACAATGCCTCGGGATGGGGCAATTCATCGCGGTTCAACCCATAGACCGCTTGAATACGTTTGCGCGCAGCGTCCGCGAGTCGCTTGCCTTCGGCCGGTCCTTCACGCGGCTCTTCGCCTTCACCAGGTCTGAGCGTAGCCACCAGATTTTTCAGATCAGCTTGCCATTCTTGCCGTGTCGCAAACTGTACCTGCACTTCACAGCGGGCATCTGGGGCATGGCGGACCGACGTGACGAACGCGGTACAAGGGGCCATAACCCCGACGGGTAGAACTTCTTGGCCCAACACCGCATTGAGAAAGGTGGATTTTCCAGCGCCGGTGGTTCCCACCAAGGCGATTCTGATCCGATCTGTACTATTGATCAGTCCACGAATCTGCCCAACTTCTTGACGCCACAAGTGGAGTTCTCTGGGGCAGTTGGCGGCAGCAAACGGTTCCAACTTCTCATTCATCCATTGGACCAGCCTTTCCGTTTCTGCCTGAGCCTGCATCAGCAGATGCTCGGAGCTTCGGGGAAGCAGGGGAACATTATTCATTAATGGCGATCCTTAGGCCGGGCAAGATGATTGGGCGAGTAACTGCATAAAATCGTAATTGACGCTGGTGACCCCGAAATCCGGCTCGCGCTGGAAGGGGCGACGCAGGTAATGAACCTGATGGGCATCATCTGGCAGGAACTCGACCATGGCGAGGATGTAGTCATCCGGCTTGTTGAGTGAATAGAGAATTTCGTTGCGGGTGACGGTGAGGGTGGCCGCCCCGGCTTGGCGACCCTTGACCTCGATGAAGCGCAACCGGCCAGTGCCGGGGATGCGCGATTCAATGTCGTAGCCCAGCCGGTCAAATTCCCGATCCACCGGCTCAAAGCCCAGTTCCCGTTCGACGGCCATGACGATAGCGCGCGCCCGGGCGGCGGCAGCTTGGGTATCCGGCGCTGGGGTGGACGGGGCAACAACTTGACCGGTCATGGCCGCGAGCAAGCCGGCTGGCACCACCAGCAGACCGCCGATCACCACCGGTGGCAGTGGAGTCAGTTGCCGCTCCAGTTGCAGTTCGGCCAATCGCTGTTGCAGCCGGACTTCCAGGGCATCGGCCCGCTTGCGCGCCTCGGTCGAGTTGAGACGGGCATTGACCTTGCCGGCCTGCTCTTGCAGCTTTAATTCCTCGGCTCGATGATCCCAGTAATTGATCTCCTTGGTCAGGCGGTCCTTCACCGCCGCCTCGGTCTTGTCCAGTAACGGCAGCTTGCGCCCCTTCACCTCCGCCAGATGTTCCGGGACGACATGAGCGATGGCGTAGCCTTGCACGGTCTTTTCGAGATCGCGACTGAGCCAGGCACATTCGGGGCGAGCAAGCAGCGCCGCTGCTTCGGGTTCGTCAGGCTGGAGAGGCCGGTAGTCCAGGTAGGGCGCGTAGTGCAGGTGGTGCGGGTCGCCAGTAGCGGTCAGTTCGATATACAGCAGCCGCTTGGAAACCACCCGACGTTCACCGGTGCGGGTCAAGCTGGCATCCTGGAGGGCGTGTTCCAGACAGAACACCAAGCGCGGGGTACTGCCCGGATCGCGGTCGTCCACCAGCACCGTACCCCGGCGTAACAGATCGCGGTGCCGCTCCAGGGTCAGATCGAGCGTGGCGGCCAGGAGGGGATGACCGGGACTGATCAGGGCGGCGAGGGGCTGGCCCAGTGGTGCCAGGAGGGTCTTGTCGAAGGTGATTCGTTCGTAGCGCGGCAGAAGCGGCTCACCGAGGCCGATCAGGCGATCCCGCTGGCGGATCAGGGCAGGAACGTGGGTAACTTCATAACGGCGCGGTTCGCGCTGCTTGAGCGCACCGCCCAAACGCTGGAAGGCGGCCAGAAAAAACGATTCGATGTAGTGCGGCTGCAATCGGCGCGCCTCGGCCCGCTCCATGTCCTCACGGATGCGGTACACCCGGCTGGCATCTAGGGTGTCATGCACCAGCGCCCGTTCTTCCAGCAAGTCCTGAATTTGCTCCCGGTCGAAGGCATGGGCAATCACTTGAGCCAACCGGCCTCGCACCTCGGGCTGTTCCCCGTAACGGATTGCCTCGATCAGCAACTCGCGCAGCGGTTTCCCCTCAAACTGCACCTTGCCCAGCACGTTGAACACCTGTCCGCCTAGCGCCTGGCGGGCCTGATCCAACTTTTCCAGCAAGGTCCGGTAAACCTCACCCTCGCGGGTTTCCGTCGCCACCAGGTTCCACAGATGGCAAACTTCGGTCTGGCCGATCCGGTGAATCCGGCCAAAGCGCTGTTCGAGCCGGTTGGGATTCCACGGCAGATCGTAATTGACCATCAGGTGGGCGCGTTGCAGGTTGATGCCTTCGCCGGCCGCGTCGGTGGCGATCAACACCCGCACCACCGGGTCCTGCTGGAAGGCTTCCTGAATCTTCAACCGCTGTTCGCGGCCCAGACCGCCATGAATGACCAGCACCGCCTCCTTCCGGCCCAGTAGGGTTGCGATGCGCCGCTCCAGATAGTTCAGGGTGTCGCGGTATTCGGTAAAGATGATCAGCTTCTGGCGGGGTGACGAGGTGGGCCGCGCCTTGGGGACGACGGCATAGTCTGGAGCCTCTGCCTCCGCCGCCCGATTGGCGATCGCGGCTGGGGTAAACACTTCCTCCAACAGACTGGCCAGTTCCCGCCATTTTCGATCTTCGCCGCTGCGGCAGACCGCCAACGCCAGCGCTTCCAGCCACACCAGGGTGGCGATCTCGGTCTTGAGTTCGACCAGAGTGCGTGCCGTGGTCGCTTGATCAAGAATCTGCGCTTCAGTTGCTTCGACTTCGGTTTCCGGCGCGTCATCCAGGTCATCAAGATCCTCGGCGTCGAGGATCGGACCCTCAGTCAGGTCGGGCTGGACTTGACCGCCCCGTTCGAGCAATTCCAGTTCGCGCTGGCGTTTTTCCAGCCGCTCCCGCCGCCGGTGCAACGATTGGTGGATCGCCTCGGGCGAGGAGGCCAGTCGCCGCTGGAGTACGGTCAGCGCGAACCCCACCGTACCGGCCCGCTTGTTGTTCTGTAAGGCTTCGGCCCGGTTGAATTCCTCCCGGACGTAATCCGTGACGGCTTTGTAAAGCTGAGCCTCGGCGGCGGAGAGCCGGTACGGCACGGTATGGGCGATGCGCTCGGGGAACAGCGGGGTGGCGTCGAAGGTGAACAGATTTTCCTTGACCATCCGCCGCATCAGGTCGGACACATCGGCGGTATGCACCCCATCGCGGAAGCGCCCCTCGAAACGGTCGCCGTCGAGCAGGGCCATGAACAACTGAAAGTCGGCTTCCTTACCGTTATGCGGGGTGGCGGTCATCAACAGAAAGTGTCGGGTCAGCGTCGAGAGCAGTTGGCCCAGTTTGTAGCGTTTGGTGTATTGAATCTCCCCAACAAAGAAGGTGGCCGACAGCTTATGGGCTTCATCGCAGACCACCAGATCCCAGCGGCAGTCAGGGGCCTTGAGCTTGTCCTGGACGGATTCATTCCGCGCCAGTTTATCGAGGCGAGCAATGACCAAGTGGTTTTCCAGAAACCAGTTGCCGGTGCGGGCCGCTTCCAGTTTGTCGTTGGTCAAAATCTCGAAGGGCAGTTGGAACCGTCGGTAGAGTTCGTCCTGCCACTGTTCGGCCAAACTGCCGGGACACACCACCAGACAGCGTTGCAGGTCGCCCCGGGCGATCAGTTCCTTAATCAGCAGTCCGGCCATAATCGTTTTGCCGGCCCCCGGATCATCGGCCAGCAGAAATCGCAACGGCTGGCGGGGCAGCATCGCCTCATAGACCGCTGTAATCTGGTGTGGCAACGGCTCGACCACGGCGCTGTGGACCGCCAGCAACGGATCGAACAGGTGCGCCATCCGAATCCGGTGGGCTTCGGAGACCAGGCGGAACAATGCCCCATCGCCATCGAAGCTCCAAGGGCGGCCGGCCGTCACCCGTTCCAGAACGGACTCACTGTCCCGATAGAGCAACTGGTTGCCCACCCGACCACTAGACTCCTTGTAGGTGATCTCGACGGCGGTGGAGCCATACCATTCCACGCTGATCAGCGTCACCAGACCATCGGGCAGAATGCCACGCACGATAGAGTTGGGTTGGAGGTCTTCGAGTCTTATCACGGTGGTCGACAGCCAGTAGCCATGAGAAATTATCATTTTGAGGGTGAATATATGACTATAGTACAGGTTGCCACCCTAATGAACGTGAGTTCTGGATAAGACGAGAGGGGTGGTGCGGGTTAGCAAAGCATAACCTGCCGCCGCCGAAAGTTCGCTTCCAGGCTAACCTGCGGCTGAAAGTTGACGCGGCTGGCCGTGTTCTGGCGCTATAGCCGGCAATGGGAATCGTCATTAACTCCGTGTTCCGGTTGCTGTAGCTTGAATTTTCGCCATCCGCCCGCAAATACTAGGTGCTGTGTCCGAAGTCGAACCGGGGTGCGGTGCGGTCTGATAGGATTATGCAATCGGTAAGATTTAGATAATCAATTAGATTAATCTGGCGCGCACGTCTAGACTTCATTCCATCGAACTTCACCACGTCGTTCCATCAACCTCTGGAGGATATGCAATGTCCCTGATCAACACCGAAATCAAGCCGTTCAAAGCCCAGGCCTATCACAACGGTAAATTCGATGAAGTCACGGAGGCCAACGTTAAGGGCAAATGGTCCGTGTTCTTTTTCTATCCCGCCGATTTTACTTTCGTCTGCCCGACCGAACTGGGTGACATGGCGGATCTGTATCCCGAATTCCAGAAACTGGGTGTTGAAGTCTACTCGGTCTCGACGGACACCCACTTCACTCATAAAGCCTGGCATGACGCTTCGGACACGATCAAGAAGATCCATTATCCGATGATTGGTGACCCCACTGGCGCGATTACCCGTGGTTTCGACGTGATGATTGAGGAAGCGGGCCTGGCGCTGCGCGGCACCTTCCTGGTCGATCCGGAAGGCCAGATCAAGGTCGCGGAAATCCATGACTTGGGCATTGGCCGTGACGCCGCCGAGTTGCTGCGCAAGGTTAAGGCCGCTCAGTACGTCGCTTCCCATCCGGGTGAAGTGTGCCCCGCCAAGTGGAAGGAAGGCGAAGCCACCCTGAAGCCGTCGCTGGATCTGGTCGGCAAGATCTAAGCCGCCGCGATTGACCTGGGCGATTGTTGCCCAGGGCGTTAGCTCCCTCAGCCGGCTTAATGCCGGCTGTGTTTTAAGTGCGCCGCGTTGCTGCGGGCACCGCCCTTTTATCTGAGAAGGAACCGCCATGCTTGACGCCAATATCAAAACGCAACTGAAAGCCTATCTGGAAAAAGTCACGCAGCCCATCGAGATCGTGGCTTCACTGGACGACAGCGATAAGTCGCATGAAATGCAGGCACTGCTCAATGACCTGGTCGGTTTGACCGACAAGATCACGGTCACTGAATCTCGCAGCGATGCCGAGCGCAAGCCCTCATTTTCCCTCAATCGCCAAGGCGCGAACCTGGGCGTGCGCTTTGCCGGCCTGCCCATGGGTCATGAATTCACGTCGCTGATTTTGGCGTTACTGCAAGTGGGTGGTCATCCGCCTAAAGTGGCGCCTGAAGTCATCGAACAGATCCGCAATCTCGATGGCCAATTCCACTTCGAGACCTATATTTCGCTGTCCTGCCACAACTGCCCGGAAGTGGTGCAGGCGCTGAACCTGATGGCGGTGATCAATCCCAATATCCGCCACACGATGATCGACGGGGCGCTGTTCCAACAGGAAGTCGAAGAACGTCAGGTCATGGCGGTGCCGATGGTGTTCCTGAACGGCCAGATCTTCGGTCAGGGCCGGATGGAATTGGCTGAAATTCTGGCGAAAGTCGATACTGGTGCGGCTGCCCGTGATGCGCAGAAATTGTCGGCCAAAGAACCTTTCGATGTCCTCGTGATTGGCGGCGGACCCGCTGGCGCGTCAGCAGCGATCTATGCGGCGCGCAAGGGTATCCGCACTGGCATCGTCGCGGAGCGCTTCGGCGGTCAGGTAATGGACACGCTGGGCATCGAAAACTTTATCTCGATCAAGGAGACGGAAGGCCCCAAGCTGGTAATGGCGCTGGAGGAGCATGTCAAACAGTACGAAGTCGAAGTCATGAACCATCAACGCGCCGCGAAGATCGTCCCGGGCACTTTGGCCGAAGTACAACTCGAAAATGGCGGCGTACTCAGAGCCAAAACCGTGATCCTCGCCACTGGTGCCCGCTGGCGCAACATGAATGTGCCGGGTGAAAAGGAATTCAGCGGCAAGGGCGTGGCCTACTGCCCGCATTGTGATGGCCCGTTGTTCAAAGGCAAGCGTGTCGCAGTGATCGGCGGCGGTAACTCGGGCGTTGAAGCGGCGATTGACTTGGCTGGCATCGTGAGCCACGTTACGCTGCTGGAATTTGCCGATGAACTGCGCGCCGATGCGGTATTGCAGAAGAAGCTCCATAGCCTGCCGAACGCGACAGTGATCAAGAGCGCACAGACTAAGGAAGTGACAGGCAATGACAAGGTTAGCGGTCTGATGTACCAGGACCGGATAACCGGCGAGACGCACTGGCTCGAACTCGAAGGTATTTTCGTGCAGATTGGCCTGCTGCCGAATACTGATTTCCTGAAGGACACGCTTGAACTTACCCGGACTGGCGAGGTTGTCATCGATCCCAAAGGTCATACTTCGGTACCCGGCGTATTTGCCGCCGGCGACTGCACCACAGTGCCATACAAGCAGATCATTATTGCGATGGGCGAAGGGGCGAAGGCGTCGCTATCGGCCTTCGATCACCTGATTCGCAGTTCAGCACCGGCCTGAACGCCGCATTATTCCTGGACAGGCAAGGAAGCCTGTTTGTGGTGTCTTTCCGGTAAAATTCAGGACAGGCTCCAGAATATGGGCCGCCAGATGCCGGATAACCGGGACGGCTAAACCATCGCCAACCAAATGATAGGCATCATTATATTTTTTTGGCAGCCTGTAGTTATCCGACAACCCCATTAATCGCGCGGCTTCGCGTGGAGACAAAAGCCGGGAGCGAATGTTCTCACCTTCTACAATGAGAATGGTTTGGCGACTCGATCCGCCCAAGGGCGTCCTCAGGCATCCTGCAACATCATCAAAGCGTACTTCAGCGCGTTGCACGCCGTGGCGGGTGCGCTTATAGACGCTGCCAACCCTCCACTGTCCAGTCGCTTGCGCCATGGATACCTTGGCGCGGTTAATCTCTGACATCATGCTGAGTAGACGGTGGGTTTCTTCTGGCGTATGCCAGTTAACGCCTTTGGGTTCGCTCTCAATCAAATCGGCAAAAACCGTAATACGAGGTGGGGGGGTGGGCAGTCGCCACCAAATCCAATGCCGCCGCACCTCCAGTGAACATTGGGCGACTCGCTCCCGGAGTGTTGCCGAATGCCAGAGCGGGTCAGGAGTGGCGTTTTTAACCGCTTGGGGAATTTCCACGTCGGCCCTGACGCTAATCATGAACAAACGGGGGCGGGACTGGGTGGGGTAAGCCGTCGCTTTTTTCTCATCAATGTCATTAGCGAACAGGCATCGCCATCCTTCAGCTAACCCGGTTCGCGCCATGCCGCCGCCCGCAAAGAATTCATAAAATTCAGCATACGCATCTCCCTAGCGATGGTTTAGACCGTTTTCATGCGGCCACCAAAGGCGCACTTGGAGGTTTTTAACCGACATTCGCTGTCAACGGCCAATCCGCGTCTTCAGGCAAGACCCCAGCGCACAACCTTGACAACCATCACCCGTGATGGGCGGTGCAGTCTCGGCGCATTCAGCCTCAGTGACAGGCTGCCGCCGGTTCCCGCGCAGTGTGGAATAGCCAATCCGCATCAGTCCAAACACCGCGCCCACGACAATCAACAGCGCCAAACCATCCTGCCAGTTCATCATCAACCTCCCCCCAGCGCCAGCGCGACCCGGTAGGTGATGAAGGCGGCGATGTAGGCCAGTGCCATGAGATAAACGAACATGAAGACCGGCCAGCGCCAGGAATTGGTTTCGCGGCGGGCGGCGGCCAGCGTCGCCAGACATTGCGGGGCGAACACATACCAGGCCAGCAACGCCAGCGCCGTCGCCAACGTCCAGTCATGCGCCAGCGTCGTCGCCAGGGCTTCCGTCACGGTGCCTTCATCACCGCTCAGGGCGTACACCGTGCCGAGCGCTGCTACTGCCACTTCCCGCGCCGCCAGTCCCGGCACCAAAGCAATAGCAATCTGCCAGTTAAAACCGATGGGCGCGAGTACCGGTTCCAGTCCTCGCCCAATGATCCCGGCGAAGCTGTAATAAATCGCCGGTTCGGTCGCCCCGTTCGGCGCGGCAGGAAAGGTCAGCAGGAACCACAGAATGACCATCAGGCTCAGGATGATCGTGCCGATCCGCCGCAGAAAGATTTTGGCGCGTTCTAGCAGACCCAGCAGGACATTCGTCAGGTTCGGCCATTTATAACTGGGCAATTCCATCAACAACGGCTGGCGCTGGCCGCGTAACAGGGTCAGGCGCAATACGCTGGCGACCAACAGCGCGGCGATGATGCCGGCGGCATACAGGCCGAACATGACCAGCCCCTGCAAACCGATACCGCCCCAGACGGTGGTGTTGGGGATGAACGCGGCAATGACCAGGACGTAGACGGGTAGACGAGCCGAACAGGTCATCAACGGTGCAATCAGAATAGTCGTCAGACGATCCAGCGGATGCGCGATGGTGCGAGCCGCCATGATGCCGGGAATCGCGCAGGCGAAGCTGGACAGCAGCGGAATAAAGGCGCGGCCGTTCAACCCGACGCTGCTCATCAGGCGATCCATCAGGAAGGCGGCGCGGGTCATGTAGCCGGAATCTTCCAGCAACAAGATGAACAGAAACAGCAGCAGAATCTGTGGCAAAAAGATGACTACACCGCCGACCCCGGCGAGAATGCCATCAATCAACAGGCTTTTGAGCAAGCCCTCGTTCAAATACGCAGCCAGCCCTCCCTGCAAGGCGACGATGCCGCCGTCGATCCACTCCATCGGCGCTGCCGCCCAACTGAAGACCGCTTGGAACATGAAAAACAGGATACTGCATAGAATCAGTGGCCCGGCTACCGGGTGCAGCAGAACCTGATCAAGTTGCCGGGTCAGGCGCTCCGGCACACCTTCCTGAACGATAGCGTCCTGCAACACCCGTTCGACTTCCCGATGGTAGGCGCGAATCGCGTCCGGAGACGGCTCGACCCACGCTGAGGTTGCGGCAAAATCACCGGTCACGGTGGGTTGGTTCAGCAGCGCATCGATCTGATTCAGCAGATCCCGCACGCCATGCTTATGCATGGCGACCGTAGTGACGACCGGAATACCCAGTTCGGTGGACAAGCGCTCCAGACTGATCTGACAGCCGCGTTTCTGGGCAATATCCATCATATTCAGCACCAGAATCAGTGGCTGGCCCAGTGACCGGAGTTCCAGCAGCAACCGCAGATGCTGGGCGAGGTTGGTCGCGTCGGTGACGCAGACCACCGCATCCGGCAACGCTTCCTGGGCGTGCCGCCCGAGGACGACATCGCGGGTAATGACCTCATCGGGACTGCGGGCGCGCAGGCTATAGCTGCCCGGCAGATCGAGGATTTCCACCGCGTGACCAGCGGGCGTCCGCAACCGGCCACTTTTGCGCTCGACAGTGACGCCCGGATAGTTACCGGTCTTCTGCCGACTGCCGGTCAGGGTATTGAACAGGGTGGTTTTGCCGCTGTTAGGCGGACCGACCAGCGCGATCCGGGCTTGCCGGATCGGATCCAGGGTCAGCACTCCAGCGGTCATGACAGGCACAACTCCGGTTGAAGGTGGATCGTTCCGGTAGACATTGCCAGCAACGGAGCGATCAGTACCGCGTTAGCCTCACAACGGCGCAAAGCGATGGTCATCTGTTGATTGATGCGCACGGCCAAAGGGTCGCGACCCAACCCGCCCTGGTGCAGGACTTCGATGCAGGCACCTTCGACAAAGCCCATTTCCAGCAGGCCGCGTTCAATCTCAAAGTTATCACCGCTGATAGCCAGAATACGACCCACACCGCCTGGCCGCATGTGACCGAGGGGTTGGGTGAAAGCATGATCCACGGCCTGGCCCAATTCGAAGGCTTGGCGTTCCCGTTCAGAATGAGCGTTCATTTTCTGTGTGCTTTTTGCTGGATAAAAAGAAAGGGTGGTGAGTGGGGAAAAATTCCGGCGGTAGCGACCGCTTTTCCATACGGAAAGTAGTTTAAATCAAATAAAAATCATTCTCAACAAAAAATTAAATTAATGAATAATATAATTTTATTAAAAAATAAAAAACCGGATACCCTGCCAGCATATCGAAGCGATCTGTGAAAATCTGCGTAATCTGCGGATAACAATCCTTTCCAGGTTTGAAGAAGATCAAATAATGACGGTGTCGAATGTGTAATCATTTCATCGCTCATCCGAGGACGGGCGACGGTTATCATACAATCTCACCCGTATTCCCGCCCGACCAAGATTCATTGCTCTATCACTTGTAAGGAAAGTAGGCATGATTCAGTCACCTCACGAAACTGATTTACTGGACACGCTGAATGGGCTTTCTCTAAACCGGCGCACATTCCTGATGCTGGGCGCTGCCAGCGCGGGTGCGCTACTGCTGCGCACTCCCGTTGCGCGAGCGGAGGATCCCAAGGTCAAAACGACCGCCCGTATTATCATCGCCGGCGGTGGTGCGGCGGGATTGACGGCAGCGTCCCAACTCGCTGCCCGACTCGACGGGGCAAAGATCACGCTCATCGACGCCCGCCAGGAGCATCTTTATCAACCGGGCTTCACGCTGATTGCAGCGGGCATCAAACCGATGGCGTATTCGATTTCCACGACTGCTGAATATTTGCCGCCCGGTGTCGAGTGGGTGCAGGAACGTGTCATGGAATTCGATCCCGAGGGCAACCGTGTCGTCACCGAGAGCGGCAAGGCGATGTCCTACGACTTGCTGATCGTGGCCACCGGATTGAAGCTTGATTACGACGCTATCGCCGGCATGGACGTAACCCGGATCGGCCAGAACGGGCTGGGCAGTGTCTATCACAGTCCCGCGGGCGCCTATGCGACCTGGCAGGCGCTGTCCGCCTTTGCCGACCGTGGCGGCGTGGGGGTGTTCTGTCGTCCGGCGACTGAGATGAAATGCTCGGGTGCGCCGCTCAAATATACCTTCATCAGCGATGATTACCTGCGCCGCCACGATAATCGCAGCAAAGCTGAACTCATCTACAATGCGCACAACAAGACCCTGTTCAGCGTCCCGATTGTCCATGAAAAAGCGCGAATGCTCTTTCATGATCGGGGCATCAAAATTCAGTACGATCACATTCTGCAATCTATCGATATTAACCGGCGCATCGCGACTTTCAAAACCCTGGACGGCACTGAGGAGCTGAAATACGACTTTATGAACGTCATTCCGCCGATGCGCGCCCCGGATGCCGTGCGTAACAGTCCATTGCGCTGGCAGACGGGATCGTTCGCCAGCGATGGCTGGATGGAGGTGAACAAGGGCACGTTGCGCCACCTGCGCTATCCGAATGTCTTCGGGGTCGGCGACGTGGCCGGGGTGCCGAAAGGCAAGACCGCCGCCAGTGTGAAATGGCAGGTTCCGGTCGCGGTCGACCACCTCGTAGCGACGATTGCCGACGTCCAGTCGCAGGCCGTTTATAATGGCTACACGTCATGCCCGATGATTACGCGCCTCGGTCGGGCCATGCTGGTGGAATTCGATTACCAGGACAATTTGACGCCCTCATTTCCCGGCGTCATTGCCCCACTGGAAGAACTCTGGGTGAGCTGGGTGATGAAAACGATGGCGCTGAAACCCACTTATCTGGCCATGCTGCGCGGCCGCGCCTGATCGGAGGACTGCAATGAAAGACATGGATCCGATGATGTTTCTCGCGGTATTCCAGGAAATGCTGGGGCCGTTGCTGTGGGTGCTGATCGCCCTGACCGTGCTGGGTCTGGGCGCATTCGTTGTCGTGTTAGCGAAGGAGCGGCGTATTGTCAGTACGCGGCTCGTGCGGGCGGAATTGATGGGGCTGGTCGGCGGGGTGCTGTCCCTGGTACTGATGGCCAAAGTGTCGTCGTCGGGATTCACCGACGCCGGCGGACCGGCCGACTGGTTCCTGATCGCACTGGTATTCGGCACCGGACTGGTGGGCGTCACCATCCTGACCTACGCCGTGGCAGGCATCTACGCCCTGCTGAAACAACGTCCTGCTGCATAGATGCAACTTTTCCCGATGATTGCCGGACTCCCAAATTCCCCTCCTTGGCCAAGGAGGGGTGGCGCGAAGCGCCGGGGTGGTTCGGGATGCCCACTGAGCGGCAGGCTTACTCCGGCACACACAGTTGACGACGCCAGACCGCCAGCAGGGTTCGCACGGTCAACCCGGCCACGATAGCCGTGAGCAGCACCAATAGCCCTAATCCCAAGCCATTGAAGAACGGGTTAGCCAGGCGGGCACCCATGATCAGCGTGGCCAGTGTCAGCGCTGCCAATGGGAAGGAATAAGCCCAGGCGGAGATAAAAAACGGGGTTCGCAGGAAGCGCACCGCGTTACTGGCCAGCAGGAGCGCCAGAAACAGCGCGGTGTAGTAGAGGATGCGGGCAAATCCGTCAATCTGGTCGGTTATACCGGTGTAGGCGATGAAGCCGACCGAGGGCGGAGCCAGCAGGATGAACAGGGTCGGCGTCAGCCGCACCGGAAGCGGTTCGTGGAAAAAGATCCGGTACAACACGATGGTCATCAGCACCAGCCAGAACACCAGGCCAATACTGAAAAAGAACCAAGAGATTTCCAGCGAGGCCAGGTGGATGCCGGCGACCGGCACGATAATGTTACCCACGACTGGAATGAACCAGGCGGGATTCGCGTGCTGGATGGTGTAGTGGGTATGGTGCATCCAACTGTTGAAGATGCTCAGGGTGAGGCTCAGATGCAGGATTGCCCCCCCAATCCACAACAGCCGTGCGATCTCCGGCGCGGATTCGAGATAAGCGATGGCCAGCAGGAGCATGGAAATCGAGAGGGTCGGGAAAAAATTGATGCGGATGGGATGGCGCATCTCCTGCCAAATCGCCTGGGGATGGCGTAGCGCCTTGAGGCCATAGATCAGCAACAGCAGGATAAACAATGCGCTGGTCGCGCCGCGCAGTGCTTCGCCCACTAGCGCGGGCATTCCCAATACGGCATGGGCTTTGAGCCAGACCAAGGTGAGGCCAGCCGTGCCCATGATGGTGGAGAACATCGCAACGGGAAAGTGTTCGAGCCGTTGCCCAGGGATTTCTAAAGCGGCGGGGATCGCCGTTGATGATGGAGTCGATGTATTCATTACGAAAGGTCTTGTGCCAACTAATAGTCTGAGTTTCGGTGGGCAGGATATGCCTATCCTTTAGGGGCGTTGCAAGGTGATTATATTAGCGTTCGCTTATTTTCATCAAAATGAGATTCATCAAAGAGTGGAATTTAAAAAGGGTCGCTGTTCGCTCCCTCCTGAGTTAGAGCACTGGTTCAGTCTAGTTTTGCATAAATATTTTTATTTATCATCTAGTTGCTGATAAATTGTGTGCACCTTCATTGGTCATGGAGTCCAGCCGTTATGCTGGTTATGCGGAGGTCATCCCATTTTATAACGGGTAAAATATTCAAATCAATCCATCAATATATTGATATTTAATAATATTTATACTGAATTAGACTGAACCAGTACCAAGCGGCTTAACTGTGTCGAATAACCAAAGTGGCTGTACGAGAACCGGGGGAACGTATGCGTTCCTTCAATCACATATACTTCACTCCACCATAACCTGTGATTCCTCAAAGGTCTGAAAATTGAGGGTCAGCAGCATATCCAGTTTTTTCTTATAAGTGGTATGGGTCTGGGTTAGGCCGTCAAAAATGGCTTGCTTGAAGTCGGTGAAATTTGCGTAATATTTCGAGTACAAACCGGTTTTCTTAACGAACTTCCACACGCGCTCAATCAGATTCAAGTTGGGCAAGTAGGGAGGCAAGTACCGGAGTTCGATCTGGAGCGCGGCGGTTAACTCCGCGAGGATCTGACATTTTTGGTAGCGGGCTGAAGTATACAGCCTTTCCCGATGATCACCGGATTTCCAGATTCCCCTCCTTGGCTAAGGAGGTGTGGCGCGAAGCGACGGGGTGGTTCGGGAGGTCAGCTACCCATATTGAAAGACGATACAATAGGAACACTCTCCATGCACTATCAGGACTTGCGGGATTTCATTGCTCAACTGGAGCGATTGGGCGAATTGAAGCGCGTCCAGATCCCCGTTGATCCGCATCTGGAAATGACCGAGATTTGCGACCGGGTACTGCGGGCGGGTGGCCCGGCGATCCTGTTTGAACATCCCAAAGGCCACACTATTCCGGTGCTGGCCAATCTGTTCGGGACGCCGCGCCGGGTCGCGCTCGGCATGGGCGCAGACGATGTAACCGCGTTGCGCGAAGTCGGTAAATTATTGGCATTTCTCAAGGAACCGGATCCGCCCAAGGGGATGCGCGATGCCTGGGAGAAGTGGCCGATCTTCAAAAAAGTGCTGGACATGGCCCCGAAGAAGGTCAGTCGCCCCCCCTGTCAGGAGCGGGTGATCGAGGGATCGGACGTCGATCTGGCGCAGTTGCCGGTGCAGCATTGCTGGCCGGGGGACGCCGCCCGTTTGATCACCTGGGGACTGGTGGTCACGCAGGGACCGCTCAAGACCCGGCAAAATCTCGGCATCTACCGCCAGCAGGTCATCGGGCGAAACAAGGTCATCATGCGCTGGCTGGCGCATCGCGGCGGGGCGCTGGATTTCCGCGACTGGCAGCAGGCGCGACCCGGTGAACCGTTTCCCATTAGCGTTGCATTGGGAGCCGATCCCGCCACCATTCTCGCCGCCGTCACTCCGGTGCCGGATACGCTGTCGGAATACGCATTCGCTGGCCTGTTGCGCGGTTCCCGGACGGAACTGGCGCAATGCCGGGGCAATGAGTTGCAGGTTCCGGCGTCCGCTGAATTCGTGCTGGAAGGCCATATCGCGCCGGGGGAAACGGCGCTGGAAGGTCCGTTCGGCGACCATACCGGCTACTACAATGAAGTAGACCGCTTCCCGGTGTTCACCATCGACCGCATCACTCACCGCGAAAATCCGATTTATCACAGCACCTACACTGGTCGTCCGCCGGATGAACCGGCGATTCTTGGCGTGGCGCTAAACGAAGTATTCGTGCCGATCCTGCAAAAGCAGTTTCCCGAAATCATCGATTTCTACCTGCCGCCGGAGGGCTGCTCCTACCGGCTGGCGGTGGTGTCCATGCGCAAGCAGTATCCCGGCCACGCCAAGCGGGTCATGCTGGGCGTCTGGTCCTTTCTGCGCCAGTTCATGTACACCAAGTTCGTCATTGTGGTCGACGAGGACGTGAACACCCGTGACTGGAAGGATGTGATCTGGGCGATGACCACCCGCATGGACCCGGTGCGGGATACGGTGATGATCGAGAATACGCCAATTGATTATCTGGACTTCGCCTCGCCGGTGTCGGGACTCGGTTCTAAAATGGGCTTCGACGCGACTAATAAATGGCCGGGTGAGACGACGCGTGAATGGGGTCGCCCGATTGCCATGAGTGCCGAAGTCAAACAGCGGATAGATACATTGTGGGAGCAATTGGGTTTGTAATTGCGACGAACCCCTGCCGGGAATCGGCTTCTAATCGGCTCGTCTCCATTTTGTCAGAGAGTTCCAACCATGCCTTATCACGTCACGATCCAGCCGAGCGGTCACACCTTCCCGGTTGAGGACACTGAATCGGTGCTGGACGCCGCCCTGCGCGAAAAGGGCAGCATTCTGCCTTATGGCTGCCGCAACGGCACCTGCGGCTCCTGCATGGGCAAGCTTTTGTCCGGCGAAGTGGCTTATCCGGAGGGTCGTCCCGCCGGATTGAGCGAGCGCGAACAGGCGGAAGGCAAAGCGTTGCTCTGTCAGGCGCGGCCGTGTTCAGACCTGGTCATTGAAGCGCGGGAGGTCAAGACCAGCGGCGATATCGTGGTCAAAACCCTGCCCTGTCGGGTGGAAAAGCGGGAACTGCTGGCTCCGGATGTCATGCGGCTGTATTTGAAGTTGCCGAATATCGAGCGACTGCAATTCCTGGCCGGGCAATATGTAGACGTGCTACTGGCGGATGGGCGGCGACGTGGCTTTTCGCTGGCCAATCCTCCTCATGCCGACGATCTGCTGGAACTGCATATCCGCCAGGTGCCGGGGGGCTTTTTCACCGGATTTGTCTTCGAGCGGATGAAGGACAAAGCGTTGTTGCGCTTTCAGGGACCGCTGGGCACCTTCTTTCTGCGTGAAGACTCGCCGCGTCCGGTCATTTTAATCGGCGGCGGCACCGGCTTTGCGCCGTTGAAGGGGATGATGGAACACGCCTTCCATAGCGGATGGAACCGGCCCTTGCATCTGTACTGGGGGGCACGGGCGAAAGTGGATTTGTACCTGGACGAATTGCCGCGCCGCTGGGTGGAAGAGCATCCCAATTTCCGCTATACGCCGGTCTTGTCGGAACCACGCCCGGAAGATCACTGGCAAGAACGCACCGGCTGGGTGCATGAAGCGGTTGCCGCGGATTATCCCGACCTCAGCGGCCACGAGGTCTACATAAGCGGCCCACCGCCGATGATCGAAGCCGCTAAGCGGGTATTTGCCGAGCAGGGATTGCCGACCGGGCAACTGTTCTACGATTCTTTCGAGTTTTCAGCCGGGTAAGGCAGCTCCGGGCGGAGGGGTGTTGCTGGAGCGGTTACGGTTGGCGCATGGCTGGCGGGAGATTGACAAAGCTCTCGGGGAACGGCCGATTCGTTGAAACCCGCTCACTGGAAGAAATCAACCTTGGCGTAAATCTCCGCCAGCGGCAGCTCGCAGTCAATCGCGGGTAATCGCACCACGCTGTCCAGACCCTGGCTTTCCGTCAGTACCCAATGCTGATCCGGTTGTCGCCGATAGCATTCGACCTGCGGACCATCCTGAGCAATCAGCACATATTCCATCAATGACTCCAGACCACGGTACTGTGCAAACTTCCGGCCCCGGTCGTAAGCTTCCGTGGAAGCCGACAGCACTTCGATAATAAGGGTCGGATTCAACAAGGTATCCAGATGCGTGTCTTCAAACCGGGCCGGACCGCAGACGACGACCACATCCGGGTAGGTATATAACCCCGTCGGACTCACCTTGACGCGCATATCATTGGCGTAGACTTTACAGGGACGCTTTTTGAGGTGCTGGCGGATTTCCCCCAACGTATTGGCCACAATCAGGTTATGTGCTTCGCTAGCGCCACTCATCGCAAACATTTCCCCGTCAAAATACTGGCTCTTGAATTCAGCCTGGCGCTCGATCTCCAGATAGTCTTCGGGACTCAGATAGGGCTTGGGTTGTAACACGTTGAATCTCCCCGTCAATGATCACTCAAAAATGATTATGCCATGAACCCATCGAGGTGTGCCGAGCGAGTCGCCTGCGGTGCTGAAGTTGACCGCTAACCGCCGTACTTCCGCAAGGCTTCCCGCAACTTGAGGTTAGACAGCGTCAGCTTGATGGACTCGCTGACCGCGACGACCAACGTCCGCAACTCCTGGAACTGCGCCTCGGTGAGCGGTTCGCTGGCGTTGACATGTAACAGGCCCAACGTGGTGCCACGAACGGTTAATGGCATACACAGGTAGGTCGGCGGTGGGTGATCCAGGAAATGTCGGCAATCCATTTCATTGCGGGAGGGCGCAACCTCATGCAGTTGGCCGCGCCGCAACCCCCAGCAGTCGCGCAAGGAAAAGAACGGCAACAGGCGATCCGGATCGCCCCAGACCGCTGCCACCCGTAAATGGGTCGGCGAACCATTGATCACCGCCAGCCCGCCAGCATAGGGCGTAAACAGTGCTCCAGCGCTATAAGCGATAATGGCATAGGCTTCCTCGCGGGTCTCGCAGGACAGCAGCAAATCATTCATTTGATTGAGAGCCACCATCTGGGCATCGTGGCGATGGACCTCAATCAGGCTATTACGTAGGGCGTCTTCCGCCATTTTTTGCGCAGTAATATCTTCATGCGCGATGACTACTCCGGCCCGGGATCCTCGTAGTGGGAAAACCCGCATTTCAAACCAGCGTGACTCAGTCGGCGAATCGCAGGGATATTTCAGATTGAAATAACCTTGGCCACTGGCCAGCACCCGGCGGATGCCGCGCAGGGCGGCTTGCGCCTCTACCCCATCCTGACCCACCAGCACCCGGCGGCAAATCGCCAGATAATCCACCCCCGGCTGACAATCCACGCCGCCGCCGTTCTGTTCGGCAAATCGCCGCCAAGCCCGGTTGACCAGGGTAATGACTCCTCGCTGATCCAGTACCGCGATATGCGCGGTCAGCGAGTCCAGCACATCCTTGAGCAGGGCTTCGCTCGCCCGCAGAGCTTCCTCGGTGATCTTGCGCCACTCGATATCAATCAGCGCGCCCAGTTCCCGGGCGGATTCCAGTTCCTCCGGACTCCAGCGCCCGCTATGCAACCGAACCTGCTGAGTCCAGGCGGCAAACGACTGACGCGGACTCAATCGGCCATCCGATGCGATGTCCATCGCCTTGTCAGGATTGCCGCCCCAGGTCACCGAGCGTAATTGTTCAGCGCGAAACCAGATCAGTTTGATCGATGTCGCGGCATTCAGCGGGAAGATGCCTACCCCAGCGGCCGTCGCCGCCACGTCTTCCGTCCCGGCCAAATGTTCGCTCAGGCAGTCGGTGGCGAACAGATGGGAGGGGCCATTCGGGCGTCCAGCGCTCAATTCTTCGGCGATTTCAAGAATACGCGCTGGATCGGGTGTCATGCCGCCCGTGACGACATCCGCACTGTGAACCAGCGCTACACCGTCAGCGCCAATGGCACCCAGGACATCAGTGCATTCCGGTCCCTGCAGCAAAGCGGCCAGCCGGGCGCCGTGGCGCAGAGCGGAAATAATGCGGTCGCGGCATTGTTTAAGATGCGCTGCGTAGCGTCGACTACGGATTTCTTCGGTCAAGTTGATCTGGGTCGCTAAATCCTGCGCCATCCAACCGGCAATTTCACGAATGTCGTGCGACGCCGCCGGGTGAGGCGTGTAGTGGTGGCAGGCGATCAACCCCCAGAGTCGACCCTCCCGGATGAGCGAGGCCGTCAGTGTCGCCTGTACGCCCATATTGCGGAGATACTCCAGATGCACCGGCGACACGCTGCGTAACAGACTGCGGGATAAATCCAGGGGTTGTCCACTGACCGGGTTCACGGCGGGCAGCAGCGGGGATGGCGCGTAGTTAATATCGACGATCACCCGCGTTGGGCTGATCAGATACAGGCGGCGAGCCTGGGCCGGAATATCGGAGGCCGGGTAGTGTAGGCCGAGATACGGCTCCAAATCAGCGTGGCGGGCTTCGGCAATGACCTCACCGTGCCAGTCCTCGTCGAAGCGATAGATCATCACCCGATCATAGCCAGTGAACCGGCGAAACCACTCAGCCGCGGTTTGAACCTTGGTCATTAAATCGGTCTGGGCGCGCACGATGCTGAAACCTCGCACCGCTTGAGCCAGTACCTCGTTGAGGTCGGGTGGCGTCACCGGCACGGGTTCCAGTTCCAACACCGTCAGCGCATCAGACCCATGAACATAACCGGCGAACGCCCGGTTGCCCATGGGCGGTTGCCAACCGAATGACGCCGGGGCGTCGGGCAGTTCCTGGTAACGGGTCAACGCTTCGCAGACCGAGTCGGCCAGCGCCCGCCCCAACACGGTCGCTAATTCACGATCCAGCAGATCCGTGACGTTGATGCCCAGCAGCGGCTCACAGGTGGTTGTGGCCTGGGTGATCCGCAGATCGGACCCGTGCAGCGCCAGCAGGATGCCGTGCGGCTGAATCGAACCGGGAAGGTGGATAGGTTCAGCTTCGCACTGGCTGAGATCAGGAGGGGCGGTGGCAAGATTGATTTCAGGGGGCATTTTTTCACGACCCGATTTCGCCCCTGTTCCTTGGCCCGATACAGCGCCGCATCCGCCCGGGCCAGCAAAGCAGCGGCGTCCACTTCCTGCTCTCCAGCGACAGCGACGCCGATCGACACCGTGATGGCCGGTAACTCCCCGCCTTGATGAAGCACGCGCAGTTGCATGACCGTTTGCCGCAAGTTCTCCAGTCGCGCCCGGGCATCGTCGAGGGTAGAACCGGGCATGACGATCGTGAATTCCTCGCCACCGTAGCGACAGGCGATGTCGCCGACCCGCAGGGAACG
>JAIFNF010000152.1 GCA_020047885.1 Gammaproteobacteria bacterium
GTCAAGCCGGGCGAACTGCTCGATCCTGAGACGCTCAATCGCAATTTGAACATTATTTACGGCATGGGTGAGTTCCAGCAGGTCACCTACTCGCTGGTCGAGGAAGCAGGCAAAACCGGGCTGGTGGTCGAGGCCACGCCGCAGCACATTGGTGCCAATACTCTCAATTTCGGACTCGCCCTCGGTGCCAACATGAAAGGGGATTCCTTGTTTAACCTCAGCGTCGCCTACACTCTGTCCCAACTCAACACCCTGGGTGGCCAATGGCGCAACTTCGTCCAGGTGGGCGACCATATCAAACTGGAAACCGATTTTTACCAACCGCTCGACGCGGCCCAGGAATACTTCATCAACCCCTACCTCAGCTACCAACGGTACAATCTGGATTTGTTCAACGATTCCAGTGAAGCCAACGCCAGCTTTCAAACCGATCGAGCCAACATCGGCCTGGAAGTGGGGCGCAATCTGGAGCGATGGGGCCGGCTGTCGTTGGGTTTGCGGTATGGTTCTGGCAATAACGATCTCCGCTTCGGCCAAATCTCCACTCACGCGAATTTGATCAACGCAGGCCGCTTCGACGATGGCGGTTATTCAATCCGCTGGACGGCGGACACGCTGGATAACCTCAATTTCCCCACATCGGGGTACTATGGCCACCTGGTTTTCTACGACTCCCTGACCGCACTGGGGGCCAGCAATCCTTTCAGCACGCTCAGCCTGAACGCCGTCAAAACCTACACCTGGGGTCAACAGACGCTCATCCCGCGTGTGATTCTGTCCGGCAGGCTGTCCGGGGATCTGGGCATTCAGGATCGGTTTCTACTGGGGGGATTCTTGAATCTGTCGGGTTACCAGGTGGGCCAAATCTCGGGGCAGTACGCCGCTCTTGGCGAACTGATTTACATGTATCGACTCGATGACGCCTCGGCAGCATTTACCCTCCCCCTTTACGCGGGCGGCTCGCTGGAAGTTGGCGGAGCCTGGGACGAGACCGACGACATCACTTTTGATTCGCTGATTCCGGCGGGCAGCCTGTTTCTGGGCGCGGATACGCCCCTGGGGCCGCTTTATCTGGCCGGCGGCCTGGCCAAGGGCGATGCCTCGTTGTATCTGATGTTAGGCAGGCTATTCTAAACCGCGAACCGCTCGATGATTTGAACGGTGTGTACTCCTGTAATCGGTATTCGGTGCCTTGAGGGAGACCGGAACAGATTTGGCGTTCAGCTTGAGAAAATAGTGCGGCTCTCCTATGGTGTGTTTTTGAATTTCTTTCTCCTGCGAGACCGCCGAGGCCGAGAAAAACTATGAGTCTGGTTCTTCGCCAACACGCCGAAACCCAGTTCGCCCACGAACTGGTGGAACTGCAAAAATCCGACGCCCGACAACGTCCGGCCAACTGGGCGCTCAGTCCGTGGGCTGTCACGACCTATCTGCTCGGAGGGCAACTCGACAACGGCTTCGAGGTCACGCCCAAGTACATCGGCCACCGCCGATTGATGGAAATCGCTGTCGCCACGCTGGCCACCGACCGGGCGTTGCTGCTCTATGGTGTGCCCGGAACCGCTAAATCCTGGGTCAGCGAACACCTCGCCGCCGCGATTTCCGGCGATTCCACGATGCTGATTCAAGGCACCGCCGGCATGAGCGAGGAGCAGCTCCGCTATGGCTGGAACTACGCCATGCTCTTGGCCAAAGGTCCCTCGCACGACGCCTTGACGCCGAGTCCGCTGATGCGGGCGATGGAACTGGGCAAAATCGCCCGGGTGGAAGAACTCACCCGGATTCCCAGCGACGTGCAGGACACGCTAATCACCATCCTGTCCGAAAAGACCCTGCCGATCCCGGAACTGAACAGCGAAGTCCAAGCCGTGCGCGGGTTCAACGTGATCGCTACCGCCAATAACCGCGACAAGGGCGTCAACGAACTGTCCAGCGCTCTGAAACGGCGCTTCAACACGGTCATTCTGCCGCTGCCGGCTACGGAAGATGAGGAAGTCGCCATTGTGCAAAAGCGGGTCGGGGAGCTGGGTCGGGCGCTGGAATTGCCCGCCGAACCGCCCGCGCTCAAGGAAATCCGCCGCGTGGTACAGATATTCCGCGAACTGCGTAGCGGCCTGACTGACGATGGCAAAACCAAGCTCAAATCGCCCACCAGCACCCTCAGTACTGCCGAAGCCATTTCGGTGATGAACAGTGGCTTGGCGCTGGCCGGGCATTTTGGCGATGGCGCACTCAAAGCCGCTGACCTGGCCAGTGGCCTGCTGGGCGCGGTGGTCAAAGACCCGGTGCAGGACGCTATTGTTTGGCGGGAATATCTGGAAACGGTGGTGAAGGAGCGTGCCGACTGGCGTGACCTGTATCGGGCTTGCCGCGAGCTGGATTGAATGGCCGCGTCTACGAACCCGGTGCATCTGTTCGGCGTGCGTCACCACGGTCCCGGTTGCGCCCGGAGTCTGGTCAAGGCGCTGGAGGCGTTGCAACCGGATGGTGTGCTGATTGAAGGGCCGCCCGAAGCCGATGGGTTGCTGGCGCTGGCGGGCGCGGAAGGCATGAAGCCGCCGGTCGCGTTGCTGCTCTATGCCCCCGAAGCGCCGAAATATGCGGCGTTCTATCCGTTCGCTGAATTCTCCCCGGAATGGCAGGCGATCCGCTACGCCGTGCGGCAAGGCATTCCCGTGCAGTTCATGGATCTGCCGCAGACCCATGCGCTGGCGCTGATGCGGGAGCGGGAGACGGCGCAGAGCACCCCCACCCTAACCCTCCCCCATCAAGGGGGAGGGGATTCAACGCCCAGTCCGACTGAGCAAGGGCGAGGGGATTCAACTCCCTCCCCCCTCGCGGGGGAGGGTCGGGGTGGGGGTGAACCCGACCTCCGCCATGACCCGCTCGGCTGGTTGGGACAGGCGGCAGGTTACGGCGGCGGTGAGGAGTGGTGGGAACACACAGTCGAACAGCGTCAGGATGGCGAGCACCTGTTCGCGGCGATTGCCGAAGCGCTGACCGCGGTGCGGGCAGAAACGCCGCCTTTGACTGATCCCTTCGAGGCACGGCGCGAAATGCTGCGCGAAGCGTTCATGCGCAAAACCATTCGGGCGGCGCAGAAGCAGGGTCGGGAACGCATTGCCGTGGTCTGCGGGGCTTGGCATGTGCCGGCGCTGACCCAAATGCCGAGCGTCAGCGCCGATAACGATTTGCTGAAAGGTCTGCCAAAGCTGAAAGTCGAAGCGACCTGGATTCCCTGGACTTACGAGCGGTTAGCCTCTGCCAGTGGTTATCGCGCTGGCATCGATTCCCCGGCCTGGTATGAACATCTCTGGCGGCAGGGCGGACGAGCCGATCCGGCGATCTGGTTTGCGCGAGTGGCTCGCCTGCTGCGTGAAGCGGAAATGGATTGCTCATCGGCGCACGTGATCGAATGTGTCCGGCTGTCCGAGGCGCTCGCGGCGGTGCGCGAACGACCCGCGCCGGGTCTGGCGGAAATGCTGGAAGCGGCGCAAACCGTCCTCACCACTGGCGAAGACGCACCGTTGCGGCTGATCCGCCGTGATTTGCTGGTCGGTCGCCGCTTGGGCGCGATTGCTGAAGGTGCCCCGACCGTGCCGCTCCAGCGTGATCTGGAACAGCACCAGAAAACGCTGCGCCTCAAAGTGAGCGCCACGCAAGAGAAGCTGGCACTTGATCTGCGCAAAGATAATGATCTGACCCGCAGTCAGTTCCTGTACCGGTTGCGGTTGTTGCGCATCCCGTGGGGCAAAGTCACCAAGGTGGAACGCGGCAAGACAGGTACATACGGTGAAGCCTGGGTATTGCAATGGCAACCGGAATTCGCCCTAGCGGTGATTGAAGCCGCGCCTTATGGCAACACGGTTGTAGAAGCCGCTTCAGCGCTGGCCCAACGCACGGCGACCGAAGCCACCCATTTGCCCACGCTCACCGATCTGGTCAATCAGTTGTTGCTGGCCGACTTGCCGGATGCGCTGGCGGTCGTAATGCGTGAATTGGAGAACCGTGCCGCGCTGACCGGCGATGTCCCGCAGTTGATGGCCGCGATTCCGCCCCTGGCGCAGGTTTCCCGCTACAGCGATGTGCGCAAAACTGACGCGGCTCAGGTGCTCCATGTCCTCGACGGCCTGGTGATCCGGGTTTGCATCGGTCTAGCCATGGCCTGCCAGGCGCTGGACGATGACGCAGCGGAGAACATGGTCGGGCTGATTCGCGCTCTGCACAACGCGATCAAACTCGCGGATCGTCCCGATCATCACGAGGCCTGGCGGAACACGCTCCGACAGGCGGCGGATGCCTCCGGCGTCCATGACCGGGTGCGGGGCGTCGCGGCTCGTCTCTTACTGGATGACTACAGCGCTGCCGACGATACCGCTGACCGGATGAGCCGCGCCCTGAGCCGGGGCGTTGCGCCAGAATCCGCGGCAGCCTGGCTGGAAGGTTTCCTCAGCGACGGCGGGGCGATTCTGGTGCATGATAACGGGCTGTTTGGCCTGGTCGATCAGTGGGTGACCGGCCTGAGCATCGATCACTTCATCCAGGTGTTGCCACTGGTGCGCCGCACGTTCGCCACCTTCCCCGCGCCCGCCCGCCGCCAGATTGGCGAACGGGTGAAGCGGGAGAGCAGCGATACCGGGCTGGCGGGATTATCGACAGACACTACCGAAGACTGGGATTTGGCTCGCGCCGACGCCTTGATTCCGGCGTTAAAGTTGATTTTGGGGAGGTAGGGAATTGACCATCAATGCGCCGCATTCCGTAGATGCCCCGGAACGCCTCCGCCGCTGGCGACTGCTGCTTGGGGGGCATGCCGCCGATGGCACCGGCTGTTCACTGCTCGGGGCAGATCTCGAGATTGACCGGGCGCTGGCATCGCTGTATGACCCCGGCGCGGAAGGCAGCGATGATTTGACCAAAGACCGCCCACGGAAAGGCGGCTCTGGTGCCTCGCAGCCGGGCGTCGCCCGCTGGCTGGGCGACATTCGCCAGTATTTCCCCAGCACGGTGGTGCGGGTCATGCAGAAGGACGCGCTGGAACGGCTGCACTTGAACCGGTTGCTCCTGGAGCCGGAGTTGCTGGAAGCGGTCGAGCCGGATGTGCATCTGGTGGCGAACCTGCTGGCCTTGCGTGGCGTGATCCCGGCGAAGACCAAAGAGACCGCCCGGTTGGTGGTGCGCAAGGTGGTCGATGAACTGATGCGCCGTTTGCAGGAACCGCTGCGTTCGGCGGTATCGGGGGCGTTGAACCGCGCCGAACGCAACCGTCGCCCGCGCTTTGTCGAGATGGACTGGCCGCGCACCATCCTCGCTAACCTGCGCCATTATCAGCCGGAATATCAAACGATTGTGCCGGAGACGCGCATCGGCTTTGGCCGCAAACGGCAGCGCACCCAGCGGCAAGTCATCCTCTGCATTGACCAGAGCGGCTCGATGGCGGCGTCCGTAGTCTTTTCCAGCATTTGCGGTGCAGTGATGGCGTCATTGCCGGCGGTGAAAACCCATCTGGTGGTGTTTGATACCGCCGTGGTCGATTTGACCGACCACCTGGATGATCCCGTGGAGCTGCTGTTTGGGACGCAACTGGGCGGCGGCACGGACATCAGCCGGGCGGTGGGCTACTGCCAAAGTCTCATCCAGGATCCGGCGAATACCATTCTGGTGCTGATTTCCGATCTGTTTGAAGGCGGGGTTGCGGAAAATCTGCTGCGCCGCGCCAATGATCTCGTACAAAGCGGCGTCCAGTTCATTGCCCTGCTGGCGCTGTCCGACAGCGGGGCGCCCGCTTATGACCGGGACTTGGCCGCGAAACTCGCGCAGTTGAATGTCCCCAGTTTCGCCTGTACCCCCGATCTGTTTCCCGAGATGATGGCGGCCGCGATTAAGCGGGAAGACATCGCCCAATGGGCGGCGCAACATGAACTGATGACGGTGCGCCAGTCGAAGGCTATCGGTGATTGACATGGCCATTCCCAGCCCGGCATTAGGCGAAACCAAATGTCACTACTGCACAACGCGCAATCTCGCGCTGTTCGCGGGACTGGATGAAGGAGATTTGCGTCACGTTCATCCGCCTATTAAGGAAGTGACGCTGGCACATCAGGACGCGCTGTACCGCATGAACGAGCGGGGTAGTGCGCTGTTTACCCTGCGCGGCGGGGTGATGAAACTGATGCAATACCTGCCCGATGGTAGCCAGCGTATCGTGCGCCTACTGCGGGACAGTGATGTACTGGGTCTGGAGGCGCTGGTTGGCCAGCCGTATCAGCATGATGCCATTGCGCTGACCGATTGCATGATTTGTGTGATTCCAGTCGAGGTCGTCGACCAATTGGGTCGTGAGCAGCCACGCCTGTACCGGGAACTGATGACGCGCTGGCAGCAGGCGCTGAGCGAGGCCGATGGGTGGTTGACCGAGTTTACGACGGGTACAGCCCGCCAGCGGGTAGCGCGGTTGCTGCTGCGGCTGGCCTGTCCCGAAGGGGGCAATCACCTGCCGCTGTTTGGCCGTGAGGATATTGGCGCGATGGTCGGACTGACCACGGAAACCGTCAGCCGCACCATCGCTGAATTACGGCGACAGGGGTTGCTGCGTGATCGCGGTGCTAACGTCCATGAATGTAACCGCGAGCTGTTGCGGCGCATTGCGGATGGTGAGGAATGATTCGGGAACACCATCGCTGACGTTTTTGGTGATGATCGGGAGTGGTTACGGTCGCACCCGCGCCCGTTCAGACCAGCGATCCCGACGTTCGACCTTGGTTCCGTTACTGCCCGTCCAACGGTTCACGGTTTGATTAGCGCTGTCCAGGCCGCGCTGAATTTCCCCAGTAGCCGCCGCGCCGGTTTGGCCGATCCAGGTCGTTAGCGCTTCCACATTACGGCGGACTTCCGTTGAGGCGCGGGTGGCGTCTTCCTGAAATTGGGTCACAGGGTCCGTAGGCCGACGTGCGGGTTGCCGGGTTGAAGAAGCCGAATTCCGGGGAGATGCGGGATTTCTGGTCGGCGCTGCTAGGGTCGCGGGTCTGGACGCGGGACGGATAGGCGCAGTTTCCGGGGACGGTTCAGTGAGGCTGACCAGATTGATGGGCGGCAATGTTGCGGGCGCTGGACGCACTCGGGATTCCAGTTGAATCGGCGGTAGATCAGGCGCTGTGGGCTTTGAGCGCGATTCCAGCCGAATTGGCGGCAGCTCGGGCGCTACCGGTTTGGGGCGAGGTTCAACGCGGGCGACGGGATTAGGATGAGCCGACACGGGGGCGACCGGCCGGGGTATGGGCCCTGGCGCTGTTTTAACGATGCGTGGTGGTGGGCGGGTTGGCGTCACGGGTTTGTTCGGCGACGGTGCGGGTGTGGTTTTAACCGTGCGCAACGGCGTCTTGCGGGAGATTTCCGGTTCCGGTAGGGCAGGCGGCGTGGGTTCGGGCTTGGCCACGGGGAGCGGCTTCGGTTTAGATTCGGGCTTGGCCACGGGGAGACGGGGTGACGGTAGCGGACGGGATGGTTCGGGTTTCGCCACTGGACGATGCATTCGCGGTGCGGGCGGTTTAGGTTCCGGCTTGGCCACTGGGAGCTGCGGCGCTGGTAGCACGGTGGGCGGTTCCGCAATGTCAACCGCGACTGGTGGGCTGTCCGGGGTGCTTTCAGCATCCACGACCGGTTCATTCACGGGTTCTAGCACGGCGCGTTCAGGGTCATTAACGGCAGTGTCCGGTACGGGTTCTGAATGGGTAACAGCAGTGTCCAGCGCGGTGGGCGGTTCCGGCGCTGGCAGGGGAAGGGCGACCGGAGAAACGGGCGCGGGCGCTGCTTCCGGTGCAGTAGTGGTGATCACGGCATCCGGTTGATCAAAGCGCTCCGGTGGGAGGTCGCTGACGTTCGGGATAACGATAGCCCAGGCCAGTGCGCCAGCCAGTCCCATCACGCTGACCAGCGCCCCGACTCGGCGCGGCCACCGGGAACGGCAGGCTTTACCCGCGTGGCGACGATGCCGGTTGGGTGGTTGCGTTGGCGGCAACGGCAGATCCCAGTCCGGTTCCATGGGCGGTGCCCCCGGTGCGAGAGTCGGCGTATCAGCCTGACTGGAACGTACACTGTTTAGAAGGGTATGAATTTCCTCACTATTTTGCGGTCGCTCAGCCGGATCGCGGGCCAGCATCCGGTTGATGAACCCGGTCAGCCGCGCTGCCGTGCTGCCTCCGGGCAGGGTTAAGGTGGGAACCGTCCAGAATTCGATGGATTGCCGCAGGAGGTCGCGTTCCTCATCGTTTAATCCCCCCAACTCGTTGCCATGTTGCGCCGCGCCTTCCTGGCCGTGTTGCGCCAGCAGTTGACCCAGTCGGCGTTGGGCAGCCGTGGCGGATTGGCGCGTGAACAGGCTGAACAGCAGTAGTCCCAGCGCATAGTAGTCGGCGCGGTAATCGACGAGGTACTCATTACCTTCCCGACCAAAACGCACGGGTAGCGCCTGCTCCGGAGCCATGGTCGCGGGGGTGCCGATGAAGGAGCGGGTGCTGTCGCCATTTTCACGCTTGAGTGAGCCAAAATCGGCCAGTTTGAGATGCGTACCGCGTTCGTTGACCAGGATATTGCTGAATTTGAGATCACGGTACACGAAACCAGCGTTGTGAATGACCTCCAGTCCGGCCAGGATTTGCCCGGCCCAGTCGAGAATCCGCGCCAAATCGGGCGGCGGCGCGCTGTTCCGTTGCTGTTGCGCCAGCCAGTGACCGAGATTGGCCGCCAGCCGTTCCATAACCAGCACGGGTTGCCCGTCCACCTGACCATGATCAATCAGGGCGACGACATGGCGCGATTGATCCGTGTCCAGACCGGCCAGGAAGGCGATTTCCCGCTCTAGATGGGCGCGCCAGTGCCCGCGCAAGCTGGGATCGGCCTGCGCCATCATCTCGGCGTTAATAAACTTGAGGGCGACCTCTCGACCCGCGTCATCCGTCGCTGCCCAGACTTGGCCATAACTGCCGGCACCGATGGACAGTACGGTGTCCAGTTGGTATTCCCGTCCTTCTATAACGATCCATTCGCCGCTTTGCATGAGATTCTCCGGACTCCTGGACTCAGGGCGAGTCAAATATTCAGTAAACTGACCAGTTCATGGCTGATTTAAGATACTCCACTTTCCAGTATTTCGCATGGAACCCAAATCCAGACTGAATGCAGGCATTGTTCTGTGGGTCTTGACCGGTGTCGGGCTCATGTACGGGCAACTGGCCACGCTCTACGCGCCGCTGCCGGTACCCCAACCGCTATTGAAAACCGCTGTAGGGTCGGCTCCGGAAGCTTCACTGAACCCGCGCGAGGATGCGGCACTGTTTGACCAGGCGCTGGCCGCGGGGTTGCTGCGTTTGGAGCGGGGCGGGCGAATCGCCGTTGCGCCGGCGGATCTGCCGTTGCGGCACCGCTGGGCGCGGGAGCACCCTGAATTATTGGCACCGCGTGGTGCTGAGCCGGACTGGCTGGCAAGCCCGTGGAATGACGAGGTGAGCCGTTTGCATCGGGCGTTGCATTTCAGCCCATCGGGCCGCTATGTGCGCCAGCATATTGACTTGTTTAATACCCGGCAGCCGGAGTTTCCGCATATTCAGCAACGGGATGGGTGGCTGATTTGGCGTGATCGACCCTGAATTTATAGATCACTGGGGCGGTGATGTCAGGCGTGTACGGGTTGGTGTGCTGTTATAAGATTGAAGTGATACCGCAGAATTTGCCATAATGTAAAAAATTAGTGGTAAATAGAAGCAACAATCAGTTAAAGGAGAACGTCATGGCGACACCATTAGCAGCCGTTTGTCCGGGGTGCTTCCGTCACAAAGGGGGCGAAGTTGCCGTTTGCCCGCATTGCGGCTATGACGCCAGCGCGGCGCGTTCGCCCTTGTTGCTACCGGTACTGACGCGCCTGAATCAGCGCTATCTGATCGGTCGGACTCTGGGCAAGCCGGGCGGTTTTGGCGTGACTTATCTGGGGCTGGATCTGACCCTGCAAGTGAAAGTCGCGATCAAGGAGTACTGCCCCCGTGATCTGGTGGGTCGGGATACGAACTGCTGGACGTTGTCTCCCCATTCCCAAGAGGACGGTGAGCTGTTCCAGGTGGGGAAGCAGGCGTTTCTGGACGAAGCGCGGACTTTGGCGAAGTTCGATCATGCCAATGTGGTGCGGGTGCGGGATTTCTTCGAGGCGAATGGGACAGCCTATCTGGTGATGGATTACTACGAAGGCGAGAGCCTGTTGGAGTATTTGACCCGGCAAGGTGGGCAGTTGCCCTGGCGGACGGCGCTGGAACTCATGCTGCCGGTGCTGGATGGTCTGCGGGAAGTGCATCAACGGGGCTTTCTGCATCGAGATGTGAAGCCACACAATATTTACCTGACCACTCAGGGTCGACCGATTCTGCTGGATTTTGGCTCGGCCCGGCAGGCGATGGGTGAGCGCAGCCGCAGTATGTCGGTGATGCTGACGGAGGGTTATGCGCCTTTTGAGCAATACCACCGGCGCGGCGGGCAAGGGCCGTGGACGGATATTTATGGCGCTGCCGCCACGCTTTATCTGCTGGTGACGGGGCAGACGCCACCGCCCGCTCCGGAGCGGATTCGCCATGATGAGTTAATTCCGCCTCGGCAGTTGGTTCCGGATCTGCCGCAACCGTTGAATACGGCCTTGTTGCATGGTTTAGCAACAGATCCACAAAAACGTTCGCAAACAATGGCTCAGTTTGAACAGTGGTTGCATGGCATCGTCGATAATAAGGAACAAGCGATTCATACACCTTCACTTGATCGCGACATGAACTCTCTCCCACTGGATGGGGGAATGAACGATTACATCGAACTGAGACAAAAGATTCAGGCACA
>JAIFNF010000103.1 GCA_020047885.1 Gammaproteobacteria bacterium
GCGGGAACAGGCCTATACGTTGTTCGAGAAGTATCTGACGTTCCTGAAGGAACACCGACTGTATGATCCGAATATTCTGGCGCATGACTATCTGACTCTGATTCAGCCGAGTTATGATTTTATTATTGTGGATGAAGTGCAGGATATTACCAATATTCAGTTGCAACTCATTCTGCGTAATTTAAAAAATCCCACGCAATTTCTACTGTGTGGCGACTCCAATCAAATTGTTCATCCAAATTTCTTTTCATGGTCTAACCTGAAATCGATGTTTTATCGGGCGGATGATCTAGAAACTGGGCAGATTACCCGTATTCTGCATACTAACTACCGCAATGCGGCAATTATCACCGACTTAGCGAACCGCTTACTGCGCATTAAACAGCGCCGGTTTGGCTCTATCGACCGGGAAAGCCATTATTTAGTCACCAGTCTTGGCGACCGGGACGGCGACGTCCATTTTTTACCGGACAGCGAAGTAGCGAAGAAGGAACTGAATCAGAAAACCCGCCTCTCTACCAAATTCGCCGTCCTGGTGATGCGCGATGAACAGAAAGCCGAGGCGCGACACTTTTTCGATACTCCCCTGTTGTTCAGCATTCAGGAAGCCAAAGGACTGGAATATGAAAATGTTATTTTATGGAATTTTATTTCCAGTGAGCGCGCCAATTTTCAGGCGATTGTCGACGGGATCAGCGCCAGTGATCTGGAGGGCGATCCGACCTATGCGCGGGCGCGGGATAAAACGGACAAGTCGTCGGAAGTTTATAAATTTTTCATCAATGCCCTGTACGTGGCGATGACCCGCGCCGTTGGGAATCTTTACCTGATGGAGAGCGATACCCGCCATCCACTACTCGATTTGCTGGGTTTGAAAGATGTCCGTGGTCAAGTCTCGGTCGCCGCGCAACAGTCCAGTCTGGAAGAATGGCAGGCTGAGGCGCGTAAGCTGGAATTACAGGGCAAGCAGGAACAGGCCGACGAAATTCGCCGCGGCATTCTCAAGACCCAGACGGTTCCCTGGGAGGTATGGAGCGGTGATCGGGTGCCTGATCTCATGGAACGAGCCTTTGATCCCAAACAAATTTCGCGGAAGCCCAAGCAGTCCTTGTTCGATTACGCCTTGTATTACGATGAACCGTCACTGATTCATCAACTCGACCAGCACCGGTTTGAACCGGCCCGCCCGTTGATGGAGGAGCATTACCGGCAGGGATTTGGTCTGCGCAAAGTCGTTTATGCCCGCCAGCGATCCAGTCTGCTGAAAAGATATTTGAGTCCCTATGAAGTACGGAATTTTAAGGACCTTCTGCGTCAGTGCGACAGTTACGGCATCGATTACCGTAATCAGTTTAATCAGACCCCGTTAATGCTGGCGGCGCGCACCGGCAATCTCGCCTTGCTGGATGCTTTGCTGGAACGCGGCGCTAACGCGGATTGCATTGATAATTACGGCCTGACCGCGTGGCAACTGGCCCTGTTGCGCGCTTTCGACGAGCATGAATTCGCTACCCGTCAGTTTTCCGTCGTGCATGAACGCCTGCAAGCCTCCAGCATCAGCTTGAAAGCGGCGGATCGACTCATCAAACTCGATAATCGAGTCGGCGAATTCGTGGTTTTTCAGACCTTTTTCGTGTTATTACGCGCCAAGATCAACCAAACACAGGGCTGGTGGCGCACCGGCTTCAAAGCTGTGGATTTCAGCGAACGATTTGAGCATCTTCCTGACACGGTCATTCCACCACATCGCAAAAAGCGCACCTATTTTAACGCCCTGCTGGCCCGTAATGAGGTCAACGGTAGTAATCCCTATAACCGCTATCTGGTCAAACGCATTGCGACTGGTTATTACTTGCTCAATCCACGCCTGGAAGTACGCCGCGGCGATGACTGGCTGAACGTCTATCATCTGGCCAATCTGCCACTCATGGAACAGACCAGCCGTGGAGGCAATAAACTGTTGGCGACGCTACAGCAGTTGATGGCCGGGGAAGAACCCGGTGCACCGGCAGAGTGATAGGAGCGCATCCTGATTGGGTAGGCAGATTCTGGAATACTAAAAAAGGGCAACCGGAAGGTCGCCCCGGTCAGATCGATCAGATCGGTGGCGCAATGAGTACCTGATCATGGTCGCCGACGACTCCGAGGCAGCGATCCGTTGGTGAATAGACCAGCCAGCCGGTTTGTTGGATCGTGTGTGGAACGCCGTAATGCTCGCTGCGCCGCTGAATCTCTCGGACAATGGCTTCTAAACCGGCGGCGTGCAGTGGATAAAAATGCTCCAGGCTGAGCAATTGACCGTCCTCCGCCAACGCCGCCAGGCTGTAAGCAATGACATCCAATTCATCGTCACCCTGCTGATTCACTAATAATCGGGTGGGCTGCCGATCACCCGCTAGGGCGTAAACGGTTTCCGCCAAGTAGTTTTCATTGAGAGCGGTCGCTGCCCGAATCGCGGCCATGGCTGCAGGAACCTCGTCGCATTCGATCTCCGGACTCCCGACGACGATGTGCAACGGCAATCCATAAGCGGGCAGCGCCACGGCATAGAGCCGGAACTGCCGCAGCCAGCGCCGATAAGCCGCATCCAGTTGGTCAGTCGCTACCGTTCGGCCAGGGCCAAAACGCGCCCAGGCATCGAAGGTGTAGAACGGTGCCCACGCGGCATCATCGGCCAAGAGGTAGCGGTTGCCACTGTCCGCCAGAATGACCTGGTGGGGTCCCGGACGCTCGAACAGCGCCGGTTCCAGCAACTGCCAAAGACCTTGCAAATCATTGTCTTCCAACTGAGTCCGTAGCCACGCGCACAAGTCGCCAAGCGTGGCGTAGAACAGGTTCAGAATCGGAATATTGAACTGGGTTTGCACCGCAGCGCGGGTCGCCTCGGAAGGCTCGCCGCCCTGCGCCAGATTATTTTCCAGATCCGGGTACAGCCGATCCATAACTTCGCCGGGACCCACCAGGCAGAAGGGCAGCAAGGCCAGTGGGCCAAAGGTCGATTGCGGTTGGGGGTTGAGCGCCGCGATGGGGAAGCGATCCCCACTGGCACCGAGCGCGAGCCGGGGTGGCGGTAACCCGTTATTGCGCGGTGCGCGGCGCATCAAATCAGCCAGGGCGGTCAGCAACGGAAATCCGGGACGGAAGATGTCGGTCTGGTCGTATAACGCACCCGCCAGCACCAGGCCGGCGGGGGCAATCCCTTCGTCGAGCAAGCGGTTCAGGTCGTCAGCGATATGCCCGGCCAGCGCGTTGGCCGCTTCACGGACCAGTAATGGCGGAGCCTTATCCAGGCATTGGAATGACTGGTTATCAATTTCGATACAAAGTAGGCCGGAGCAAAAATCCAGATCCGGTGGGCTAGACTGAGTGTTCAAGGGAACAGACCTCCTGGTGGGCTAAAGTTGGCGCTTATCGTCGCGCATCTTGAACAAAAGATACAGAACAAAAAATTGATGGACATTGAAGCGGTTGTAGCGGTTTTTTTCGGGGACTGCGCCGGGTTGCAGGGCGCTCTTCAACCCGGCCAGTGGTTTTCCGCGACCAGGGTATGGAGGGGTTGGCGTTCTGCCCAGCCTTCCAGTTCCAGCATTGGCTTTTCATAGAAACGCTCGGTCGGTCCCAAACAGAGCACTGCGATAGGCCGCGCCCCGGACGGCATGGCCAATAATGCCGCCAACGCGTCGGGATCGAACAGCGAGACCCAGCCCATCCCCAATCCCTCGGCGCGAGCTGCCAGCCACAGGTTCTGAATCGCGCAGGCGGCCGACGCCAAATCCATCTCCGGTAACGTGCGCCGCCCAAAGACATGCCGTTCACGGCCATCCATCAGCGCTACGACCAACAGCTCCGCAGATTCCCGCACGCCTTCGACTTTGAGGCGCAGAAACTCATCCTCCCGTTCGCCCAGGGCTTTAGCCGTGTGGCGACGTTCAGCCTCGACCAGCTCGTAAATCGCCATGCGCAACGCCGGGTCGGTGATGCGAATAAAGCGCCAGGGCTGCATGAAGCCGACGCTCGGTCCCTGGTGCGCCGCCGCCAGTAACCGGGTCAGTTGGGCTTCCGGCACGTTCCCTGGACAAAAGTGGCGAACATCGCGGCGCAACGCAATCGCCTTGTAGACGGCGGCAATTTCGCCGACATCAAATTGATGAGGATTATGGGATAGTGGGGGCGTCGGCGAGCGGGGATCAGCATTCATCAAGGGATACCGGTGGAATAAAAATTTGCGGTTATTGTAGCTATGGAAACGGGTGAGCATTAACATTTGTGACTTCAACCACGTTGTTCGACCTGGGGATAAATCCATTGAACATCACCCAACCTGACCTTGGTCAACTCTGGCAGAAAATTCCCAAGCCGACCTGGCCGACCCGACTGGGTCAGGCCGGCACCGTCGTTTTCGGCGTTGGCCTGTTGCTGTCCCTACTGATTTTTATCTGGTTTTTCTGCCGAATCGAACCGGGTTCCGGCGAGATTGCCGTCCTGATCCGCAAGATTGGCGATGATTTACCGCCCGGCGCTATTCTCGCGTTGGAACCGGGGCAAAAGGGCATCCAGTTTGAGGTGTTGGCGGAAGGGCGCTATTTCCGTGATCCCTACACTTGGGGCTGGCGCATCGCGAAAATCACCGATATTCCCGCCGGCAAACTCGGTGTGGTGAGCCGCCTCTACGGTCAGGAACCGGCGCACGGGCGGATCCTGGTCGATGGCGACTGTGGCAAGGCTAAACTTGGTGATGAGAAAGGCATCATCACGACCGTGCTGGGACCGGGGAAATACCGTATCAATCCCTACGCCTGCCGGGTGGAACTGTTTGACGCCCTGTCAATTCGCCCCGGCGCGGTCGGCGTGGTCACCTCGCTGGTGGGCGCGGATGTTCTGAACGGCGAGCTGGCGGCTAAGGATCGCAATACCTATCTGGTGGGCGAGGGTCTCAAGGGCGTGGTGCCCCAGGTGCTGGACCCCGGCACCTATTACCTGAATCCCTATCTCTACAACGTGGTCGAGGTGACTCTGCAAAGCCAGCGCTTTGTGCTGGGCGGCGAGGACGCCATCAGCTTTTTGACGCTGGACGGCTTCACTGTCGATATCGAGGGTACTCTGGAATTCGGCATCGAACGGGACAAGGCGGCGCTGATCACCCATCAGGTCGGCGATATGGAGGATGTACTCAAAAAGCTAATCCTGCCGCGTGCCCGGGGCTTCAGCCGCATCGAGGGCAGTAAGCATCCCGCGATCAACTTCATCGTCGGCGAAACCCGGCAAAAGTTTCAGGATAATCTGGAGCAGCATCTGCGGGTCAACGCCGCTGATTGGGGGGTTGCGATTAAATCGGTGCTGATTCGCAATATTGTCACGCCGGACGCCATTTCCAGCATTATCCGTGACCGCGAGGTGAGCGTGCAGAACGCCCGCAAATTCGAGCAGCAGATTGAACAGGCGCGGTCGTTGGCCGAACTGACCCGGCAAGAAATGCTGGCGAAACAGAATCAGGAAAAGGTTGCCGCCGAAACCAGCCGCATTCAGGCGGTGATTCGGGCGGAACAGGATTTGGCGGTACAGATCACGGCTGCTAACCGGGAACTGGAAGTGGCTCGGCTGGAAAATCAGGCGGCTGCCGCCCAGGCGGAAGCGATTCTGGCCAAAGCCCAGGCGGATCATGATGTGATTGCGCTGAATAACCAGGCGCAGGCGGATGTGATGGTGTCCCAGGTGCGTGCTTTTAAAACCGGAATGAATCTGGCGCGCTATGCCTTCTATCAGAAACTCGGGCCACGCATTCACTCGTTGCTCGGCAGTGATGCGCCCAGCAGCTTCGGTGGCCTGTTCCTGCCCTATCTGCCCAAGGAGGCGAAGCCATGAGTATGGTGAAAATGGGGATCGGCGCGGTGATTTCCGCAGCGCTGGCGTGGTTCATCTGGCAGTGGGGGTTCTGCCGGTTCTATGTTGAACCGGGTTACATGGCGATTGTGACCGCCAAGAGTGGCGAGGCGCTGCCGCCCGGGCAGATTCTCGCCCAGCCCGGCCAGAAAGGGATGCAGGAACAGCCGCTCGGCGAGGGTCGGCATTTTCTCAATCCCTGGCTGTACGAACACCAGATCATGCCGGTGGTGACCATTCCCCCCGGCAAAGTGGGCGTGGTCACCTCCAAGGTCGGCGTGGAACTGCCGCCGGGCGAGTTTCTGGCGGAACCCGGTCAGAAAGGCATCTGGCGGCGGACGCTGGGTCCGGGTAAGCATCGCTTCAATCCTTATGGCTATCAGATTGATATTACCGATGCTATCAGCATCCCGATAGGCTATGTCGGGGTGGTGACCAGTCTGTCCGGCAAGCAGACCACCCCCGACGCTTTCGCTGGTCCCGGCGAGAAAGGGGTGCGCCAGGACATCCTGCAACCTGGCCTGTATTACGTGAATCCGAAGGCGCTGCAAGTGGATCTGCTGGAAATTGGCGTCAATCAGGTCTCGCTACTGGGCAAGACCGGCGGTGAAGTGGTGACCAAGGCGCAGATGGCCTCGCAGAATGTGGCGATGGAAGGTTTGCAGAATGGATTACCTGACGCAGCAGCGGGCGCAGGAGCCGGCGGCCGAGTCGGCCAAGGCGGACAGTAGCAGCAGTTACAGTAGTTCCCGCAGAGGTGCTCCGGCCAGGAAAGCGGCTGCCTCGGAGGCGGCGGTTCCCCAGGCACCGTCTAAGCCGCAGACGCCGCCGGATTTCAGCAACCTGCTCAGTCTGAACCAGTTTGTCGAATTTCCCTCCCGCGACGGTTTTGAAATCAGCCTGGACATGACGGTGGAATTCGAGTTCCTGCCGGAACATATTGCCTGGATTTATCAAAGCTATGGCGACCTGCCCGCGGTGGTAGACAAGATCATCATGCCGCAAATTCTGTCGGTGTCCCGGCTGAAGGGTTCCGCCTATCGCGCCAAGGACTTCATCGTGGGCGAAGGGCGGGAGAAGTTTCAGAACGACCTGACCGAAACGCTGGCCCGGACCATTGAGGAAAAGCGCATCGTCGTGCACGACGCGCTGATCCGGCATGTCAATGTCCCCATGCAGATTCTCGACCCGATCCAGCAGGCCAGCGTGGCCATCGAGCAGGATCTGACGAATAAGGAGAAGCAGAACACGGCGCGTAAACAGGCGGAATTGAATACCGAACTGGGGCTGGTCGAGCAGCGCCGGCAACAGGTCGCGCAGGAAACCGAGAAACTCAAGGCGGAAATTCTGGCCGATCAGCAGAAGCAGGTGGCCCAACTCAAAGCGGAAGCCCAGCGGCAGGCGGCCGAGATCGAGAAGCAGACCGCGGTGGTTCACGCGGATAAAACCCGCACACTCGGCCAGGCGCAGGCGACCACCGTGACCCTGGTGGAAGGTGAGAAGGCCAAGGGGTTTGAACTCAAGGCGGCGGCATTCGGTGATCCGGCAGCGTTTACCCTGTGGGAGTTCGCCCACAACCTGAACCCGAACGTGCAGGTCAACATTTTACATGCCGGTCCCGGAACGCTCTGGACGGATCTGGAAAAGGCGAATTTGGGGGAACTGGGCGGCGCGGCAGTGTTGAAGCAGGACCGCTAAGGTAATTTCTCACAAAGACCACACCGGGCGTCGATAATTATTCCAGATAACCGGCCACGGAATGACACGGAAACGCACTGAAAAAGAAAGAATTTTCCGTGTTTTTCCGTGTCATTCCGTGGCTAAAATTCTCACGTTCAGGGTGAAACGCGCACCCGTCGCCCTTCTCTCACTCCATTCACAGGGTGAACCACGACCGTATCAGTTTCAGCCAGACCGGAAATAATCTCGATTTTGGCATCACCCGCGACCCCGGTGTTGACGGGTTGGCGATTGAGCCGTCCGTCCCGCACTATCCAGACTTGACCATCAACCACTGCTGTAGCGGGAGCCAGCAGGGCGTTTTCGCGCTGTTCAACGATGATATTCACCTCGGCGGTCATCCCGATCCGCAGGGGAATGTCATCGCTGGTAAAGCGAATCCGCACCCGATAGCTGCGCGTTACCGGATTGCCCTTCGGGGTAATGTCTTCAACTTCCCCGTCCAGCACCTGATTCGGCAGGGCCGGAGCGCGGATCAGCACCCGTTGGCCGGGATGAACCCGCAGGATGTCTTCCTCATCGACCTCGGCCTCGACCCGCAGCGGTGCGCAGCAGGAAAAATAGAACACCGTCTGATTGGCCGGAATCAATTGGCCGACTTCGCCATCGCGTTGCAGAATTTGTCCGGCTGCTGGCGCGGTCAGTGTCATAAAGGCACGCAAGGTTTGCGCCCGCGCCAGAGCCGCTTCCGCCGCCTGCCACTCGGACCGGGACCGATCCCGCTCCAGCACCGTGCCCAGTCCCCGATCCAGCAACGCCTGGGCGCGGTCCAGTTGGGTTTTGGCAAATCGGGAGCGCGCCTCCAGTTCATCGACTGATTTGCGCAAGTCAGCATCTTCGAGGCGGGCCAGTATCTGGCCTTCACTCACCTGGTCGCCTTCTTCAACACTGATTTCCATCAGGCGTCCGGCACTGCGCGGCGCAATCGGTAGCATGACCGTCGGCTCCACCGCGCCAGTGGCGTAAATAGCGCGCACCGCCGGCCCCCGGGTGGGATGCGCAGTTTCCACTGGAACTGGCCCCCACCACCGCCAGGCCAGCCAGCCACCGCCAGCCAGCAAGGCCAGCGTGAGTATTGTCCAGATCAACCCATGCCGTTTCATCAGTTCATCATAACCTGCTAAAAAGTTGCGAAGATTTGGTCAGCATCCACTATGCTATCCGTCATACATGAGTTAAAAATTGACAGACAGTCTCGGCAATGAGCGATGACCATCCCCCATTTCTAACGGCCCTGGAATTACGGGAATGCGCCAATTGTGGCGCCAAATTCGTGGGGCAGAACTGGCACACGCGGTGCCATGCCTGCTATCGCCATATCAAATCCGATCCGGATACCCCCCGACGCGATCCGGATGCCGAACTGTATCTACTCCGCGCCGAGTTGGCGATGATCCGGGAGGAATTGAGCCAGGAACGGCTCGCGTATCTGGAAGCGGCGGGTCGGCTGGCGGAACTGGAACGGGCGGGCGTCGACCTGAAAACCGAACGCGATCTCTGGATGAGCCGTTACTACCAGGCGTTGGCGACGCGCTCTTCGAAACGTCCGGCCATTCCCCCGCATATTTTGCGACGTTTGCTTTGGCTATGCCACCCGGATCGGCATGGGGATAGCGAAGCCGCGACCTCGGCCACCGCTTGGCTGCTTTCACAGCGGACGCGATAGCAGGCAAAACTACTGACGCACGCTGTTAACCCCGCGATGAATGACGGTTTTTCATGAGCTATACTGATTATTGACCATCATTCGAGAGATTAGCCACGGAATGACACGGAAGAAACACGGAAAATATTTTTTCAGTGTCTTCCGTGTCATTCTGTGTCATTCCGTGGCTAAAATTCTGACGTTTGGTTGGAGTTGGGATCGAGGCTGCTCTCCTCTTTCTAGGAAATCACCTTAAATCTTCCGCTCAAAGGACGTCAGTACCCGATGGGTCAGGCAGTATAGTTGCGCTGGGCGGTGGGCACCGGTGCGGAAAGAGCCAGGGATCGGCTCAATGATGTCCTGTTCCATAATCTTGTGTCGGAATGAGGCTTTGTCGAGCTGAACGCCCTGAGTTTGTTGATAGATCACATGCAGGTCGTTCAGGGTGAACACGTCGGGCAACAGGAACGCGGGTAGTGAGGAGTAGGTGGATTTGCTGTGTAATCGTTCAAGCGCTTTGGCAACGATTTGATCGTGGTCAAACGGCAGCTTTCGCAGGTTCTTCACTGGATGGGTTTCTGCTACTTGTGTCTGATCCAGCAGGGCAGCGGGCACGAGTGCGTAGTAGGCGACGCTAATCGACCAGCCGCGTGAATCACGGTTCGGGCCGGAAAAGGTGTAAAGCTGTTCCAGATAGGGCGCATCAAAGCCGATTTTGGCGCGAATCACTCGCCGTGCGGCATCCTCGGTATTGGCATCTTCCTGAACATGGACGAAACCGCCCGGCAGTGCGAGGCGCCCCAGTTCAGGTGGTTCCTGGCGATGCGCCAGAATCAGACACAGGCCTTCGTTCAAAATAGTGAATAGAGCGGTATCGACCATCACCAAGGGTTGCGGATAATTCGACAGCACAGCAGTCTCCTTCGATGCTACTTTGGTGTTATAAAAAAATAACATCCATGATTTTAGCGGGAGAGACCAAGGCTGTCGATGTTTTTTGATTTTTTATACCATCATCTTATTGTAGAATACAAAAAATCAGTCAATTATCCTTATGACTTGATACGCTTCCAGTCGCGCCCCGAAACGCCGCAAATCAGCAGATGACAATTCCTGTCCACGCCAATCAGGCGGAATTTCCAAACTCAAATGCAGATAGCGCCCCCCACGCGCACAGACCCGGGCAGCTAGATGAATCGGTAAGGTGCCAATTACCGTATCGTTAGGCTGGATCGTCTCTGGATCCAAGTGGGTAATCAGGGCGTCTACCTTGAAGCCTTCCTCGTCTGCCCAGTCACAGGCTCCAAGATGACGGGTAATGAAGTAAGTCGTCATCAGTTCCTCCACAAGAAACCGCAGCTTTATGATTTCTAAAATTTAACCCGGTATAATTTTCAAGGATTGATACCGGATTATGGAGTTGAAGATCATTAGTGCAGAGTGATTAACGGTTTCCTGCTTGGTTACCGTGCATACTGAGCCGCCGTATTCTGTGCAAACCAAGGATAGTATTGCCGGACGCGGGGCAAAATTTGGGAAAGCGGGTTGTCCGCCGTGTACAAAACTACCCGCTTATCCGGGTGTTGATTCGCCAAGGCATTGAGATAAATCAGGATGGCGGAGTCCATGCCATCCATCAGCTTCTGCTTACCGGTTTCCTTAGCTCTTGTACTCTTGGTCAGCCACCGAAACGTCCGTTCATCAATCAGATTCAGGTCGCGCACCAGTCGGTTGGCATAAGCAAACGGTGATTCCGGAAGCGACCAGACAAAAAAGTGGTGCTGGCGCTGGATTAACCCCTCCATGTATTGCACCCATGATTCCCGCTGCCGGAACCAGTGTCGCAAACGATCCAGATCGCCCGAGACATTGATGTCTTTATGCAGAATGGTTCCCAAAAATTCAGCCCATACCAGATCCGGAACATAAATGGCGTACCGATTCTGTTCCATGAACTGCTTAATGCGATGTGCCGACCTGGATTGGAAAAATCCATTGTCACTCTGAACCGAGGGGAGATAAACGGCCATCCAATCGATCAGAATGTTTGTGTCGATCAAATAAATGGATTCCTTCATGGTCTGGAAACCTCCGCATCGTCCTCATCAAGAGTGATCAGATCATCCTCATCAAAGTCTTCCCACGCCGTGGCCAGAACTTCCGGCAAGGTGATGTGGATGCGCCGCAGAGCATCCAGATCCGCCTCGAAGATTTCCGACTTACCGTACCAGAGACGGGCATCCGACAATGCTTGTCGCAGGAGCATCGGCCACTGGGCATCGCTCAGATCCAACAGGCGGAAGGGATGCCGGTTGGCCATATAGAGAATGGAGGGGCGTGATTCGTCCCGACCTTCGCAGCCAATGATGGTTTGTGGTTGGGGAGCGGTCGCCAACACTTTGGCCAGCGCCTCACGCACCTTGGCGCGGGTGGAAAATGTCCGTTGCAGGACAACCACTGCGCCATAAGCAGTCAGTTCAACCGTATCCACCGCGTCCAAGGTAATAGCGTCAATCGCCCAATCCGCCCCAAGCGCCTCGTGAATAGCGGTACGGGCTGGCGTATCGAATTCTGGATCGCCGCTGATCAGCAGGACTTTCGCTGGCGGTGTAGCCCCGAACGGAACCATAGGCTCTGCGATTACCGACACCGCCGCCCGCGCTTGGCGAATCAGTATCTCGATACTGTCGTCACCGGTGGTCTGGTCATGATCCAGTTTGTGGACGTAGGCGTAGCAGTGGGCGTTCGCCGCCTGAAACCAGTGCTGCACCGTACCAGCACCGCTGAACAGAATCACCCGGGTCTGGTTGTGCAGGGAAATAAACCGTTTAAGAACCTTGACGCCATCACCTTCTTGGTCGGCGGCCTGATGGCTCATGTCGATATCCAAGATGAAAACGTCATAATATTTCTGGTAATAGGCTTCAATGGCCTCGCTCATGGTTTCAACAAAGTCCACGGCGAAACCGGCAGTACGCAGCCGTTCCATGGCATGAGTGACGATATCACTGGTCGGCTCGTCGTCCATGAACAGAATTTTGGGGCGGGTCTCGGACATACGGTTAGCTCTCAGGAAAAGTGCAGGACAAATTCAGCACCGTCGGTGGGCTGAGGTTCAGTGAGTTCAATACGGCCTTCCAGCAACGCCATGATTTGCCGGGCGCTGGCCAAGCCTAGACCGGTGGTTTGCTTAACCGCCTTGCTGCTGACATAGGGTTCAAAAATGCGCTCCTTCAGATCGGGATCAATGCCGCCGGCGTTGTCCCGCAACACGATACGGTGGTCAGACAGATCCAAAGTAATGTGCATCAGGCGGTCGGGAACCGGAATCTGGCGGCGCTCGAAGGCCTCCAGAGCGTTGCGGATCAGGGTTTCCAGCACAATCTGTAAATAACCCAGATCGGTTTCCAGTGTTGCGCCATGCTCGCCGCCGCTGACGACAAAGCGAACCTGCTCCTCATAGGCCACAATCAACCGGTCGATTTCCTGCCGAACCATGACGTTAGCGAATTGCGCCTCCAATTTCTGAACCGACCGGTGTACACCATGGATGCGTTGCAAACCCAGGCGCATTTTTTCGACGAGAGCCGGAGCCGGATCGGGCAGCGGCAGGTGTTCCAAACCGTTCAGGGTGCTGATCAGACCCGCGATAGCGGTATTGGCGTCGTGGTTGAAGCGGCGAATTTGTTCCATGACCCCCTTGCGTTCCTGAATGTCTTTGCGGCGCTGACGGGCAAAACGGTCGTCAGGATTGATGGCCAACGCCCGTTCTACCCAAGTTAGGGCTTCATCTTCCGCCGATTCCCCGCCGGTGAAGTACGTCAGGTCGGACAGGATATCCATGACTAGGGAGCGAGGATGGCGATAAAGATCGGGAGGTAGCGTTGCGGTCAGACGCAGGTAGATTTCCGCCAAGGTTCGGGTATTGGCTACATAATCCGGCCGCAGAACGTTGATGCGTTCGTCATGCATGGCTTTCAGCAACACATCCAGCGCCAGCGCCTCGCCCCAGATCGCCATGAAGCGCTGTACCCAGCGTTCAGCTTCCACAGCCCACTGATTGGGGCGATAACGAAGCAGCAGATCGAGGACATGCTCCAGCAAGGTCGTTGGAAAACGCGGGTCTTGCCACCAACCCTCAGTGGGTTGTTCTTCTTTCCCTTGTTCTACAACACGGATGTAGTCTTCGAGAGCGTGGAAAAACTCGTCCCATACCTCCTGACTGAGTTCCCTAGCGTCTTCAGTAGTGAGTACATGATAGGCGCTAACTACGATATTGTTGTGGATATTAGAGTAGTGATAGGGCTGTAACTGGGTGCGTAATTTAGGATCCAGACCGTCGCGATAATCACGAGCCGCTGCCAAAGCGCGTGGATAGTCGTGCCTGCGCAACGGTTCTATGACCTCGCTCCAGCGTGGATCGATCTTGTAGAGAGGAGTAACGCTCATGGTTTTCTACGCGCTTTGCTGCCAAAGTATTTTGACATATCAATGACTTCCTATTGAAAGGTTAATCCCGTTTTTTGGTGAAACGCTCACTCTAAATCAACACCGGTGCTGTTGGAGTTAAGGGTACAGTAACCGCGCTGTCCCCAGCAAACTGGGAAATGCAGACCACTTCTCAACGAGATTTTGTTTTTCTGTCGGTTCAATCCGCGGCCTTTTTTCTTGTCCAGTATGACGTTGGCCTTGTTAAAACTGCGCAGATGCTTGGCAACAAAGTTATGCGTGATCATTGGCTAGACTCCTGCCGGTTCATATCGGCTGTGACGGCGTACTCAGTATGCATTTGCAGCAAGGATACAATCATTTCGTCCGGATTGGTGGTGCGACAAGCTTGTCGCCGGCAGACCTGTAACCGTGTTGCTATCAGGGATTGCCGCACATTACCGGTTTCAATTTGAAACACCTGAAAAGCCCAATGTTTCACGTTGAAACATCAACCCGCATATCATGAGAATTAACGTATTGATTCAATAAATTTAATTTTTTTGGCATTATATTTGCATTAACCACGAAAAACAATCCACACTCTCTGATCGATATTCTGTTAGAGCAGGAGGCGACAAGCTTGTCAGCACCGTGATTCATCCACTGCCGGGTTTATCATAGCCAAATTATCAGGAGCCATTGACATGAACCCGGAACATCATCCTCGCCGTATTTTGCTATGCGTCACCGGTCTGTCGCCGCAGATCGTGACTGAAACACTCTACGCGCTGACCGTGACGAGCGAACCCCGTTTTATTCCCACCGAGATCCATCTGCTGACCACGGCTGACGGCGCTGAACGAGCACGGTTGACCTTGCTGAGTGAAGAACCCGGCTGGTTCCACCGACTGCGCCAAGATCATGGTTTACCAGAGATTCGTTTTACTCCCGATCATCTGCATATTTTGCGCGATATGGAAGGCCGGTTACTTCGCGACATTCGCAGCGTGGCAGATAACGAGGTGATTGCTGATGCCATCACCGCCAAAGTGCGTGAATTGACGGCTGATCCTGATTGCGCAATTCACGCCTCTATTGCCGGTGGGCGCAAGACCATGGGTTTCTATCTCGGTTATGCCCTGTCGCTATTCGGTCGACCGCAGGATCGGTTGTCCCATGTGCTGGTGTCCAGCCCTTTTGAATCGAATCCGGATTTCTTTTACCCGACCTTACAGGAGCGAGTGATTTATACCGCTGACCGGCAACCGCTCGATGCCAGCGATGCGACGGTAATGCTGGCGGATATTCCTTTTGTGCGGCTGCGCGATGGGTTGCAGGAGGCATTGCTAGAGCCGGGAGCCAGTTTCAGCGCGGTGGTGGCGCAGGCGCAACGTAATCTCGCGGCGCCGTTGCTAACGCTTGATCCAGCCAGTGGCCGACTGTGGTGTGGAGAAACGGAACTCAGTTTACCCCCGGTGGATTTTGCCTTTTACGCCTGGCTGGCTCGGCGGGCGGTCGACGGGCAACTTGGAGTGTGCCGCAGTCAGGTTAGCGCCGCCGATATCCACGAGTTCCTGACCGAATATCAGGCACTGCGGGGTGATCTGGATCAGGAAATAGAACGAGTGTGGCAGGCGCTGCGCAGTGGCATGGATGCCAGTTATTTCGATAACCGCCTGACCAGCCTGCGGCGGCGGTTCACTCAGGTGCTGGGCAAGTCCGGTGCGCAGATTTATCTCATGCACAGCGATAAGCAGCGCCCGTTGTCACGCTATGCATTGACGTTGCGACCTGAACAAATTTGTTTTGTATCGCGGGAAAGCAGCCCGCTGGTTCCTGGGGTGGTTCGCGATATTCTGCCGCTTGGTCAAACCACTTATCCTGATCCAAGGCAGCGAAAAGGATGTTGATTTCACCTCTGACTCATAAGGATGACTATGACTGTTTTAACTGCAACATACCGCATCGTGACACCGATGTTTATCGGAAATGCCGAGCAAAAAGCCGATAGCTTGCGTCCGCCTTCGATCAAGGGCGCATTGCGTTTCTGGTGGCGGGCGTTGAATTGGGGACGGTGTCGGCGGAAAACCGGGACCGTGTCCGAGGCGCTCAAACAACTGCATCAACAGGAAGCATACCTGTTTGGTAGCGCGGCGGATGAAGCCGGTTCCGGGCAGGGGCGGTTGCTGCTCCGGGTCAGCCAGCCATCCCGCATGGCGCTCGAAACCGTTTGGCCGCAGAACAATACCGGCAGCGGTTATCTGGGTTATGGACTGATGGCGACCAATGATCAGTTGCACCGCGAAGGCTTGAAGGAAGGCGCGGATTTCTGCCTCGAACTGCGTTGCAAACCGGGAACACCGTTATCAGATGTCGATGCTCTCATTGAAACCTTACGCGTGTGGAGCCTGTTTGGCGGCTTGGGCAGCCGGGCACGACGTGGTTTCGGGGCGGTGACGCTGCTGGAATTGAATGGTCAGGATGAGCGACTTGATCAGTCTGCTTATGAAGCAGCGGCGCGGCAGATCCTGAGCGATGCGGTCGACGTTGACGCCTTTCCGCCCTACACCGCTTTCAATGGCCATGCCCGGTTCGGCATTGTGGCGACCGGTCGAGAGGCGCGTGAAACGCATAACCAGGCTGGGCTGATGTACAAAAATCATCGCGGTCAGGCCAGTGAGTTGCGCGGCGCAGCCAAAATACCCTTTGGTCTGCCCTTGCAAGGCGTTGATGTGGAAAATCGCCGTGCCAGTCCGTTGCTATTCCATATCCACGCCCTGCGTGACGGGAGTTTTGCCGCCGGGGTGCTGTATCTACCAGCGGAGTTTCACCACCAACCGCGTTATCAGCCAACGGACCTGACCGTGTTTTACCGCGACGTCGCCCGCTTTGTACCCACCGAGGCTCACCCATGACGACCCATATCTTTCATTTCACTTTGGGGCCGGTGCAGAGCTTCGTCGCTCAAGCACGGCGAACCCGCGATTTCTGGGCGGGTTCATTTCTGTTGTCGTGGCTGGTCGGGGTCGCGATGAGAACCGTCATCGTGCAACACGGCCACATTGTATTTCCGGTGCCGAATGAGAACGATCTCAACTGGCTCAGTGGCACAGGCCGCGGTAAGCCGCCGCGTCAGGGCAACATTCCCAACCGTTTCAAAGCGATGGTCGGTGCAGATTTTGAACCGGCGCGGGTCGAAGAGGCGGTACGCGATGCCTGGCGAGCGGTGGCCGAAATGGTTTGGCGGGAGGACTTGCAACGGCATTGCGAAAAATATCCGCACACCCGCGAAATCTGGGATCGGCAAATCAATGGCTTCTGGGAAATCGCTTGGGCGCTGGGCGAAGACGACGCCTTGCTGGATCAGCGCAAGAACTGGCGCACCCAACTTCCGCCCGAAGAAGCCGGGATCAAGTGTTCCGTCATGGCCGGTTGGCAGGAGTTGTCTGGCTTGCCAGCACCCAACGCCCAAGCACTGGAAGCCTTCTGGCAACCAATCCGCAACGACGGTGGCCGCGATTTTGCCGAGGATGAGGCGTTATGCGCGATTGCGTTCGTCAAGCGCC
>JAIFNF010000015.1 GCA_020047885.1 Gammaproteobacteria bacterium
CCAGCCCCCCGGCGGGCGATACCAAGGAGCTGGAAGCCATTCGGGAAGTGTTCGGCGACCGCATTCCACCGATCAGCGCCACCAAGTCGCTCACCGGCCATGCGCTGGGCGCGGCGGGCGTCCATGAAGCGATTTACTCGCTGCTGATGATGGATAACCGCTTTATCGCGGCTTCGGCGAATATCGAAACTCTTGATCCGGTCGCGGAAGGGTTGCCCATTGTTCGGGAACGGGTGGATAACGCCGACCTGAACGTGGTGATGTCCAACAGCTTCGGCTTTGGCGGCACCAACGCGACGCTGGTCTTCCGGCGGTTTGCGGATTAAGTTCGATCACGGTCGCGCTATCCGGGTGGGTGGCGCGATCCTGCTGATTCGGAGGTCCTCCAGTGACCGATGAAAACTCTGATCAGACGGACGCCATGCACGTGGAGTCCGCGCTCGGTGCGATGAATCCCTTAATGTTGGGTCTCATCATCGTATGCTTCATGTTAACTCTGTTGAGTATGGGTAGTAATGCCTGGCTATGGCATTTGTGGCGGCAGGATCAGGCGACTCCGCCACCCGTGCCCCAGCCCGGTCCCGAGTTGTCGGCTTTGACCATCCAGGTTCAGGTCTTGTCCAGTGATCTGGAGCAAGTCAAAAAAACGGTCGAACTCCACAAGGCTGAAAATGACGTGCTCAGGGAAGAAATGCAACAGTTGCAGGACAGTCAACAGGCTTACCGGAATCAGATTCAGCAGCAGTTACAGAAAGATCGGGATCAAGCGATTCAGAAGCAGCAGCAACTGAGACCACCGCAACCCCTGCAAAATCAGCCGCGCAACCCGGTGACCTGGTGACAGAAATGACCCCCAAAAACACGTTGATCGATAACGGGATAGCTGAAATTGACCTGAAGCGGCGCGCTGTTCTGCGCAGTCTGGGGAAATGGTCGAAAGCGGTCATTATCGGCGTCATGGGCGGCGGAATGATCACCACTGATCCAGCGCGGGCGGTGAACTGGAATGATTGCCGGAATGACCCTGCGTGGTTGAATAGTAGTGGCAGCGGCGGCCACTGGATTAACAGTGCGGATGCCGACATTCGCCTGCAAGGGGGTGATAGCCGCGACCCGCCCCGTGATGGCAAACCTCAACGCCCCTGGATGAATGGCAACCGCGATGGCTGGACTAATCGGCAAGGCTGTGGCGGAACTTGGGTTAATTTTTGAGCGTTTATACGCAATTTAGGTTTCAATGATGCGGCTACGACAGGAATCGTAGGAGTAGTTGACGATTTCTCCGCTTTTTATCTTCTCAATCGCTTCGTCGATGATGAAAAGCGGAACTAGAAACTATTCGCGGGGCACCACTGGGTTTCCGAATCGGTCCTGAATTTCAATATTCAGCCTTGCCGACTCAAAAAATCGGTAGATCAGGTTTTCCAGTCGGGCGCGCTTGATGTTTGATAGCTCGTAAGTGGCCACAACTTCTACATCGGCTATTAAAAATGGTGGGATCGAGCTTTGCGTTAGCAATGCGCGTGTTAACCTCTCCGCTGGTGACGCCGATTTTATGAATGACATCCCGGTGTTCTTTAATCATGGGATGGTCTGATTGGCTTCTCAGGATATAGATGGTTCCGCTGGCGGTGTCTCCTTCTTCTGTTTCATCAGAGAATAATAGCCCAGCAAAGGGGTCGGTTATTCTCCGGCCAGCTTCATATTTATATTGAAGTATAGGTTTTGCTATTCCTGATGTGCTTCTCAAAGTGACAGAGAGGAAACATGACCATTCATGTTAAATATTTTGCCAGCCTGCGCGACCGCCTGGGTCGGGCTGGTGATGAACTAGAGGCCGCAGCAGGATTGACCGTTGCCGGCGTTTGGGCAGCGCTGCATTCAGCGACGCCCCTGCCGCCGAACACGCTGATAGGGGTGAATCTGGAATACGCGGAACTCACGCAACTCGTGCAGGACGGCGATGAAGTGGCGTTTTTTCCACCAGTGACCGGAGGATAGGCGATGCGCATTGAACTGCGGGATCAGCCGTTCCAGCCTTTGGCGGAATTGGCCGCGTATCAGGCTCAATTGGACGAGCGCCTGGCCGGTCAATACGGGGCGGCGGCGATCTTCATCGGCACGATGCGCGATTTCAACGACGGGGATACCGTGCGCCGGATGACGCTGGAGCATTATCCCGGCATGACTGAGCGCCAACTCCAGCGCCTGGTCGAAACCGCGTTTCGAGACTGGCTGTTACTGGATGCGCTGGTGCTGCACCGGGTCGGAACCGTGCAACCTAACGATCCCATTGTTCTGGTCGCGGTGTGGTCGGCGCACCGGGCGGTAGCATTCGCGGCTTGCCGGTTCATCATGGAGGAACTCAAATCAACCGCGCCGTTCTGGAAGCGCGAGGAGACGGCGACCGGTTCCCGCTGGGTGGAACACAACACGGCAGGATTTTTGGAACCCGCACCGCCAGATTGACCTACACTTCGCAGGCACAGCCGCCCACCGCTTCTGGAGAACCCTGCTACATGTCCAATGGCAACGAATTCACCTTGCTCAAGGAGCGGCGGTTTCTGCCGTTCTTCATCACCCAGTTTCTGGGCGCATTCAACGACAATGTATTCAAAAATGCCCTGATTATCCTCATTGCTTTCCAGGTCGTGGCCAGCGATCCCGCCGAGTCCAACCGGCTGATCAATCTGGCCGCCGGGCTGTTCGTGTTGCCGTTTTTCCTGTTTTCAGCCACCGCCGGGCAGTTATCCGACAAGTATGAAAAGTCGCGCTATATCCGCTGGGTCAAGTTGCTGGAAATCATTATTATGATCGGCGCAACCGTCGGCTTTTTCCTCGGTAGCGTTCCCCTGCTGCTCGCTATGCTGTTCCTGATGGGCTGCCAGTCCACGATGTTCGGGCCGGTGAAATACAGCATCATGCCGCAGCATTTGAAATCGGAAGAACTGATTGGCGGTAATGCCTGGATTGAAATGGGCACCAACATGGCGATTCTGCTGGGCACGATGTTTGGCGGCATCCTGATCGCCCAGCATCAGGGCTATCTCTGGGTGTCCGGTGCGTTGATCACGATTGCCATTCTGGGTTATCTCAGTAGCCGAGCCATTCCTGCTGCGCCGCCCGCCGCGCCGGATTTGCAAATCAACTGGAATCCGGTCACGGAAACCTGGCGGATTCTTCAAATCACCCACCAGAATTTCACCGTTTTTCAATCGGTACTGGGGATTTCCTGGTTCTGGTTCCTGGGCAGCGTTTACCTGTCGCAACTGCCAAATTTCACCAAGCTGACATTAGGCGGCGGTGAGCATGTCGTGACGTTGTTGCTCACTCTGTTTGCCATTGGTATCGGCATCGGTTCCTTGCTGTGTGAACGGTTGTCCGGGCGGATCGTGGAAATCGGTCTGGTGCCGTTCGGCTCCATCGGCCTGACGGTCTTTGGCGTCGACCTGTTTTTTGCCACGCCAGCGCCTCCCGCGACCGGCAACGCCTTGCTGGGCGTGCTGGCGTTCCTGGATCAACCGGGGAGTTGGCGCGTGGTGATGGACATCGTGCTGATTGGCGTTTTCGGCGGGATCTACATCGTGCCGCTGTACGCCCTGGTCCAGCAGCGCAGCGAGCCGCGTCAGTTGTCGCGGGTCATCGCCGGCAACAACATTATCAACTCGGTGTTCATGGTGGCGGCAGCGCTCATTGCGGTGGCGTTGCTGGAACAGGGCTTGAGCATCCCGCAACTGCTGTTGGTGATGGCGCTGTTCAACGCGGCCGTCGCGCTCTATATCTTCACCTTGGTTCCCGAATTCCTGATGCGCTTCATCGTCTGGATTCTGGTGAATATCGGGTATCGGTTGCGGGCGACCGGATTGGAACACATCCCGGATACCGGCCCCGCCGTCGTCGTGTGTAATCACGTCAGTTTCATGGATGCGCTGGTGGTGATTGGCTGCTGTCGGCGACCGATCCGGTTCGTGATGGATCATCAAATTTTCAAAATCCCGGTGCTTAGTTTCGTCTTTCGCACCGCGGGCGCAATCCCGATTGCTCCAGCGCGGGAGAATCCGGATATTCTGAAACAGGCGTATGACCGGGTCGCCGCCTATCTGGAAGCGGGCGAAGTGGTCGGCATTTTCCCGGAAGGACAACTCACCAGCAATGGCGAGATCGGCCCCTTCAAGAATGGCGTCGACCGCATCATTCGGCGTAACCCGGCCCCGGTGATTCCCATGGCGTTGCGCGGCTTATGGGGCAGTTTCTTCATCGCGGATTGAGTTAGTGGTGGGCGAGCCGGTTCCGCCAGAACAGGCCACTTCGGCGCGGTTGCGCGAACGGGTGATCGCGTTGCGCGGCGACTGGCCATGATCAACAATGATGCTCAATATCTTCTTTTTAGTGGTTAAATCCAGTGGAGATTTATGAAAGCCAATATTGTGTTACTCCCCGGTGATGGCATCGGGCCAGAAGTCGTCGGCGAGGCCGTCCGGGTGCTGGAGGTCATCGCCAGTCAATTCAATCACCAGTTCGCTTATCAGCAGCGCTTGATGGGCGGCTGTTCCATTGACGAGTTCGGCTCGTCGTTAACCGATGAAACGCTGGCGGATTGCCAGGCGGCGGATGCGGTGCTGTTAGGCGCAGTGGGCGGCCCCAAGTGGGACGATCCTAAGGCCAAAGATCGCCCGGAACGCGGACTGCTGGCGCTGCGCAAGGGGCTGGGCGTGTTCGCTAATCTGCGCCCGGTCAAGGTGCATCCGGCACTGATCGATTCATCACCGCTCAAGCCGGAAAAACTGGCGGGCGTGGATATTCTGGTCATCCGTGAATTGACCGGCGGGCTGTATTTCGGCTGGCCCAAAGGTCGCGATATTAAGGATGGCCGCGAACGCGCCGTTGATACCTTGGAATATTACGATTACGAAATCTGCCGGGTGATGAACCTGGCGTTCAAGCTCGCTAAAGGCCGCAAGGGCAAAGTCACGTCGGTGGATAAAGCCAATGTGCTGGAATCTTCACGGCTGTGGCGGCAGATTGCGGTGCAGGTCGGCGCGGAACATCCGGAGGTGGCGCTGGATCATATTCTGGTGGATACCGCCGCCATGCGGTTAATCACCGGACCGGCTTCCATGGATGTCGTGGTCACCGAGAACATGTTCGGCGACATTCTCACTGATGAGGCGTCGGTGCTGGCCGGTTCGATGGGTATGCTGCCGTCGGCCAGTCTGGGGGAAGGCCGGGTCGGGTTGTATGAACCGATTCACGGCTCCGCCCCGGATATTGCGGGTAAGGGCATCGCTAACCCGATTGGCATGATTCTGTCGACGGCCATGCTGCTGCGCCATTCCCTGGGGCTGGAAACGGAAGCGGCTGCGATTGAAAAGGCGGTGGATGAAACGATTACCGCCGGGGCGCGGACAGCCGATCTTGGCGGAAAGTTGAGTACGACCCAGATGGCGGATGAAATTATCCGACGGTTGTAAGGCGATTTCCGGTCAAGGTTATACCCAGCGGGGCGTGATCTCCCCCCTTTGAAAAAGGGGGGGCCGGGGGGGATTTTGATCGGCGGCATTGACCCCAAGAGTTCAAATCCCCCCCAACCCCCCTTTGCTAAAGGGGGGAACTTCATTTCAGGACATCGCCTAAGAAGCGTTGAGACTCCCTGCCCATGGCGAAGGAATGCCAGGGCGGGGGGCAACAGTTGCCGTTCAGGTGCCTGCCAACATGACCCGGTTGCGACCGGCATGTTTGGCTTCATAGAGACCGGCATCGGCGGCCGCCAGCAGCCGTTCCGGCGAAGCCTCCGGTTCGGGTTGCGCCACAACTGCAACGCCAACACTGACGGTCACGACCGAGGCGGCGGTATTGTACGCATGAGGAATCCGGCAGGCCGCCACCGCCGCCCGGAGTTTCTCGGCCATCTCCACGGCTTCCGGCGCGGTCAATCCGGGCAATACGACCACAAATTCTTCCCCGCCATAACGGGCAACCAGATCGCCGGCCCGTTGCGCCGCGCCGGCCAGCGCCTGCGCGACCTGCCGCAGACAGTCATCCCCGGCTTGATGCCCGTAATGATCGTTGTAGGTCTTGAAATGATCGACATCCAGCATGGCTACCGCCAGCGGCAGTCCCTGACGTGAGGCTCGTTTCCATTCGGCAGCCCAGACCGCGTCGAATTTGCGCCGGTTCGCGATGCCGGTCAGTCCATCGCATTCGCTGAGTTGTTGCAACTGGCGATTGGCCTCGGACAGCTCACGAGTGCGCTCCGCCACCTGCCGCTCCAGATTTTCATAGAGGCGGGCGTTTTCAATGCAAATTGCGGCCTGCGCCAGGAGCATCTGTAGAATCTGAATGCGCTCCGGCGCAAACGCTCCGGCCAGCAAATCATTTTCCAGATACAGCACCCCGCTCAGGCGGCTCTGCGTCAGGAGCGGCAAACACAGCACCGAATGTACGTCGCGCCGGGTCACTTCGGGGTCGCGGCCAAACACCGGATCCTGGCGGGCGTCGTCCAGCGCCAGCGCCTGCTGGGTGCGAATGACGTAGCGGATCAGGGTGGCGCACACCGTCGTGGCCGACGCCAGCGGAATCTGCTCCAGACAGGCTTCAGCGTTCAGAACGCTGGCCTGCGCCATTATCAACCAATCTTCCAGACCGGGTAGCAACAGATACCCCCGATCAGCACCAGCGTTTTCAATCACAATCACCATCAATTTCTGCAACAGGTTGTCCAGTTGCATCTCGCTGGACAGCGCCAATGACGCCTTGAGTACGGTATCCAGATCCAGCTTGTGCGTGGAGATAGAGGCGGTGGATTGATTGCTGGACGGGCGGTTGGACGGGGTTCGGGTCTCGGTCAACAGCCGGGAAAATTCCTGATTCAGTGCCTGCGCCTTGCCGGTCGCGCCCCACTGGTAATAGTGGAAAACCGCTTCTTCCAGCACCGGCTTGGCAGGCAGCCGGGCGTCCCGTTCCAAATGCAGACGCCCGGCGCGTTCCCGGCTAAGGGCAATACCCTGTGGGCAGTGATACTGGCGAGCCAAAGCCGTTGCCTGATCGTAGCGACTGAAAGCATCCTCAAGGCGCTGTTCCAGATGTGCCGCTTCGGCCCGAAGTAACTGCTCCTGCCAAGCAAAATTGTCAGGACAGTGCGCGGTCCATTGAGCAAAGTCAGCGATAGCCTCATGCAGGGTCGCAGCGATGAGCGCCTGCTCCGCCGCATTCGCCTGGGCATGGATCGACGCCCCAGCCAGCGCCCGGTAAAAGGTAAATACGGTGGTTTCGTACAGAATCGGAATGTATTGCATCCAGTCGGCATGGGCGCTGGCGAAATCCCATGCAGCCCGCCACTGGCCAAACAGATAGAGCAATTGCAGCTTGAAGTTGAGGAAATAGGCCAGGCCGTGGCCAAACCGGGTTTCGGGTTGCTGCCAGCGCGCCAGCCAGGCGTGCTCGTCAATGTCCGGCGTACTCAGCGAAGTCAGGTCCGCACCTTCGCCCTTGAGCCGTTGCAAAAACAGATAGCAGAACCGTTCGCTCATCAAAAACGGCGAACCGGTCGGGGCGTAAAAGGCCAGGCTGATCGTGCACTCAGCCAGCGCCTTGTCCACGGTCAGCGCCGCCAGCGTGGTCTTGGGAATCATGGTACGGGCGTAACCGGCGAACACCAGATTGCCGTTCTCGATCCCGTACTGATACGCCTGCTGGTAAACAGCGATCTGCTCGGTCAGTGGTTCTACCCAGTGCAGGGCGCAGACGGCGTAGAGGAAGGTGACTTGGGCGCGAATGCGGGGATTGGGATAGCGCTCATTCAGGCGCATCGCCAGTGCGCCCAGCGCATAAGCATCCTGATAGTTGCGGAATTGCTGGACGATGATGACCGTCGCCCAGGCGAAACCAATGGCGGACATGGCGTTGTGGCCATAGCGCATCGAACGGTTGACCACTTCCATCACGATATAGGGAAACAGACTGGGAATGGCGATGTAGGTCCCGTCGGTCAGAATCGCCATCAGGCGAATGATCTGATCCTGGTCCCGGTCGGTGACCTCCTCCAGGGCAATCAACTCGCCAATGGGGCGGTCGTTGAGCAACCTGGCGTAATCGGTCAGGTGGTCGGCCAGATGCGCCTGCAACCCGGCAGCGTCGTGAGCGTCAGGCAGGGTCGCGCCAAACAGTTGCAGGGCAGCGCGAGCCACTTCGACCAGTTCGTTATATTTGCCCAACTGGTTGTACTGGATGATTTTTTGCAGATAGATTTCCGCCTGATCATAGCGGTCGGCGGCGTGGGCCAGAGCCTCGTTAATATCCGCTTCGGCGGCGGCAAACGCGCCGAGCAGATAGGCGGCGTCCGCCCGTTCCCGGTAAATATCGAGAGTAAGCCGGTAATGCGCCGTCCAGGCATCAGCAGCCAACAGATCGGCGGCCGCCTGAAAATGCCGCAGAGCCGGTTTATAAGCGGTTGATGCCTTGGCCTTGCGGCCGGCCTGGAGATTGAGCCGGGACAACTGGAATCGCTCATCCGGGTCATCGAGCAGCGCCAGCGCCGCATTCAAATGCCCGGTAATGTCGAACAGGCGTTCCTCCAGTTCCGCCGGCCCGGCGTGGTGCCAGAGCTGCTGACCGATTTGCCGGTGCAACGGCCCGAGCGCTTCCGGGGCAATCAGCGAATAGGCCGCCTGTTGCACCCGGTCATGCAGAAAGCGAAATTCGGCATGACCGGTCACTACCAAGCCTTCCCGGATCGCCTCCCAGAGGTCACTGCCGGTATCACGGTCGCTTTTGCCATAAATGGTCGCCAGCACCGTCAGGGCAAAGCGATTGCCCAGACAGGCCGCCAGTTTCAGCGCCTGTTGAGTAGGCGGACTCAGGCGGCTGATCTTGCCCACCATCAGCTCCACCACATTGTCGGTCATCCCGGCAGCTTGAATCCGCGCCAGGTCCCATTGCCAGCGCCGGTTCGTCAGGTCCAGCCAGAACAGGCCCTGGGCATGAAGTTCCTTGAGGAACTGGGTGACGAAAAAGGGATTGCCGCCGGTTTTCTCCAGCAGCAGACCCGCCAGTTCCCCGGTCGCCGCGGTGGATTGATGGAGCGTGTCGGCGACCAACTGGTTCAAATCATCCAGCGCCAGCGGCTCCAGCAGTACGGTGTGCAGCCGGGCGCCGGCCTCGCGGAGCCGGTGGAGCGTCAACATCAGCGGGTGCGAGGCGGAAACTTCGTTATCCCGATAAGCGCCCAGCATCAGCAAACTGCGGCTGTCCGGGTCGGCGCACAGCACCTCCATCAGAGCCAGCGACGGCGCATCCGCCCACTGCAAATCATCCAGGAACACCACCAGCGGATGCGCCGGGCGGGCGAAGACCGCGATGAACTGCTGAAACGACCGGCTGAAACGATTCTGGGCCTCGGCGGCGCCTAATTCCGGCACTGGCGGCTGGGGACCGGTCATCCATGCCACTTCAGGAATAACGTCGATAATCACCCGGACATTGGCTCCCAGCGCGTCCAGCAACGCCTGCCGCCAATGCTGAATCCGGGTGTCCTGCTCGGTCAGCAACTGGTTCACCAGGCGGCGAAAGGCCTGGATCAGGGCAGAAAACGGAATATCCCGCTGAAATTGATCGTGCTTGCCGGCGATGAAATAGCCGCGCTGGCGCACCAGCGATTTTTGCACCTCATTAACCAGCGAGGTTTTGCCAATGCCGGAATAGCCGCCGACCAGCAGTAATTCCGAACGTCCGGCCGCTACCCGGTCGAAGGCTTCCAGCAACCGGGCAATTTCCGGATCCCGGCCATAGAGCCGATAGGCCACCTGAAAATGACTGGACACATCCTGTTGTCCCAGTTCCAGGGCCAGCGATGACGCGGCGGAACCGGCCTGAAGCGCAGCTAGGTCGGATTGCACCCCGCTCGCGCTCTGGTAGCGATCCTCGGCTTTCTTTTCCAGCAGCTTCATCACCAGATCAGACAGCAGCGGGGGAAGCGCCGGATTCAACACCTGCGGCGGCACCGGCAGCCGGGCGATATGGCAATGCACCATCTCCAGCGGGTCCGCGGTGACAAAAGGCAGCGTCCCGGTCAGCATCTGGTAGTAGCACACCCCCAGCGAGTAGAGATCGGTGCGGTAATCGATCATCCGGTTCATCCGCCCGGTCTGTTCCGGCGAGACGTAGGGCAGCGTCCCTTCAATGAGTTCCGGGACGCACACCTCTGGGGTTTCGACGCCGATCAGGGTAGACAACCCGAAATCGGTCAGCTTCACTACCCCCGTTTCCGGATGAATCAGCACATTAGCCGGATTCAGGTCCTTGTGGATGATGCGCTGCCCGTGCATTTGCGCCAGACCTTCTGCCATCTGGATCGCGACCGGCAGGAACCCGGCAACACTCGTGGGCTTCGCGTTCAGCCACTGAGCCAGATCGCAAGCGCCATAATCCTCTTCAATAATGGCGAACCCGGCGCGGTGCTGCACCAGGTCATACACCCGGATGATCCGGCTCAACGAGAGGGCGGCGAGCAGGTTATATTCGTTTTGATAGCGCAGGTTTTCCCGCACCGAAAAGGTTGGGGATGTGGAGGTTTTGATCACGACCGGCAACGCATCACACGCCCGCTGACCACGGAATACCTGGCTGTGATTGCTCTCGTAAATCATCTCGAGAGCGATATATCCGTGAAGGGCAAGCATTGGGTATGATCCTGTAGAGGTTGAGGTCAGAACGCTAGCATAAACCTACTACCGCTTGGAAAGTATGGAAAATATCCATTATCCCTTTAGGCGGTTAAAATCTCATGTGCGGCCTTATACGAAATCAGACTACTGATACCCTTTATTCCGCTGAACCCTTGCGCACCCCGGTTGCCAAAACGCTGGAACCGCCCTTTTGGAATCGCCCCATTCACGGAGACCCCATGCGCAAATCCCGCCTTGCTGCCCTTTTTTGGCTCACCGTCAGCCCACTGACCGTCCTGGCTGCTGTCCCGGTCCATGAATTCACCCTGGACAATGGCCTGAAAATCCTGGTGCGTGAAGACCATCGCGCCCCGGTCGTGGTTTCGCAAATCTGGTACAAGGTCGGCTCCAGCTATGAACCCAGTGGCCTGACCGGCATCTCCCACCTGCTCGAACATCTGATGTTCAAAGGCACGCCCAACACCCCAGGCGGTGAATTCTCCCGCATCATTGCCGCGAATGGCGGCGATCAGAACGCCTTTACCTCCTACGACTACACCGCCTATTTCCAGACGCTGGAAAAGGAACGGCTGGAACTCAGCTTCCGGCTGGAAGCCGACCGGATGCGTCATCTGCTGCTGAAACCGGAGGATGTGACCAAGGAAGCGCAGGTCGTGGCCGAGGAACGCCGGTTGCGGACGGAAGACCAGCCGGAGGCGCTCACTCACGAACGTTTCCAGGCCGCCGCCTACGTCACCAGTCCTTACCGCAATCCGATTATCGGTTGGATGCAGGACATTGCCTCGATCCAGCCTGACGATCTGCGCCGCTGGTACCAGCAGTGGTATGCGCCGAACAATGCGACGTTGATCGTCGTCGGCGACGTTGAACCCGCCAAGGTGCGGGCACTGGCGGAGAAGCATTTCGGCCCCCTGCCCACCAGCACGTTGACCCCGCCCCGCCCAGTCGTCGAAATTCCCCAGCAAGGCGAGCGGCGCATCACCGTCAAAACCCCCGCCGAAGTGCCCTATGTGATTCTCGGCTATAAAGCCCCGACGCTGAAAACCACCGCTGAAGCGTGGGAACCCTACGCGCTGGCGGTGCTGGACGGCGTTCTCGACGGCGGCAACAGTGGCCGAATCAGCCGCAATCTGATTCGCGGTTCGCAGGTCGCGGCAGCCGCGGGAACCGGTTATAGCCCCACGTCACGGTTGGAGGGGCTATTCACCCTGGCTGGCAATCCAGCGCCGGGTCGCAACAGTGCCGAACTGGAACAGGCGCTGCGGGCTGAAATCGCCAGGCTCCGTGAAGAGCTGATCAGTCCCGAAGAACTGGCGCGGGTGGTCGCCCAGGTCACGGCTGCGGATGTTTACCAACAAGACTCGCTGTTCTATCAGGGGATGCGGATGGGTATTCTGGAAACGGTCGGGCTGGGCTGGAACCGGCTCGATGATTACGTCCAGCGCATTCAGGCCGTTACCCCGGAACAGGTGCGCACGGTCGCCCGTCAGTATCTGACCGATGACCGGCTGACGGTCGCCATGCTGGAGCCGTTGCCGGCGGAAGGTCGGCAGTTGGCAGCGCCCGGCGCGGTGATGAATCATGCCGTGCGCTAAACCCTCCCTCACCCCCACCCCCTTTCCCATGAGGAGCGGGGCGTTTGCCGTCAGGATTCTTTCACTATGCCCGCTTTGAAATTAGTGCTGCCCCACGTTCTCGCCGCCGCCCTGCTACTGGTTTCCAGCCTGGCGGTCGCTGTCCCGGACATTCAACACTGGCGCACCGCTAACGGCGTTCCGGTTTACTTTATCGCTGCCCGCGAACTGCCGATGATCGATGCGCAACTGCTGTTCAGCGCCGGTTCGGTGCGCGATGATGGGAAACCGGGATTGGCGCAACTGACCAATGCCTTGCTGGAAGAAGGTGCAGGCGACTGGTCGGCGGATGAAATTGCCGACCGGCTGGATCGGATTGGTGCCCGCCTCAGCGCCAGTTCCCGGCGCGATTCCGCCACCGTCTCGCTGCGCAGTCTGGCCGATCCCCGCTATCTTCAGCCGGCGGTGGAAACGGTCGCCCGGTTGCTCAAGGAACCCACCTTCGCCCCGGATGCGCTGGAACGGGTGCGCCAGCAGATGCTGACTGCGGTTCAGGAACGCGCCCAGTCGCCCGGTGCCATCGCCCCGGATGCCTTTTTTAAAGCCCTGTATGGCAACCACCCCTATGCCACGCCGTCCGGTGGGACTACGGCCAGCCTGAACGCCCTGACCCGTGCCGATATTCAGGATTTTCACCGCCGCCACTACACCGCCGCGAATGCCGTCGTGGTCGTGGTCGGCGATCTCGATCGGCCCGCCGCCGAGCAGTTGGCGAATACCCTAGTCGGCGGCTTGCCCAAGGGTGAACCCATCCCCCTGCCTCCACCGGTTCCACCCGTTCCCACCAGTCAGACCATCCGCATTCCCCATCCCTCCAGTCAAAGTCATATTCTGATCGGACAGGTCGGCATCAGCCGCGCTGATCCCGACTATGACGCACTCTATCTGGGCAATCACGTTCTGGGCGGTAACGGGCTGGTATCGCAACTGGCTCAGGAAATCCGGGAAAAGCGCGGTCTGGCTTATGGGGCGTACAGCGCCTTCTCGCCGATGCGCCAGGCGGGTCCCTTCCTGATGAATCTGCAAACCCGCAATGATCAGGTGGATACCGCGCTCGATGTCGCGCAAACCACCCTGCGCGAATTCACCGCCAAAGGACCGGACGCGCAGGTTCTGGAAGAAGCCCGGCAGAACATCACCGGCGGCTTTGCGCTCGATATTGCCGGCAATGGCAAACTGGCCAATTATCTGGGGATGATCGCCTTCTACGGTCTGCCACTCGATTACCTGCAAAACTTCATCAGCGTTATGAACGGCATCAGCCTCGATCAGGTGAAAAGCGCCTGGCAACGGCACGTCCAGCCGGATCGGCTGATTACCGTGATTGTTGGCGGCTCACCGGCGACTCCGGCAACCCCATGAACCGGCGCGGACGTGCTGCCCATCAGTTGCGCATCATTGGCGGTCAGTGGCGCAGTCGGCGGTTGGAAGTCCCGGAGGTGCCGGGACTGCGGCCGACCCCGGATCGAGTGCGGGAAACCCTGTTTAACTGGTTAGCGCCTATCCTGCCCGGCGCACGCTGCCTGGATTTGTTCGCGGGTAGCGGCGCACTGGGCATGGAAGCCTTGTCGCGGGGCGCGGCGGAAGTGGCATTTGTTGAGCATCATCCGCTGGCGGTTCGCACCCTCCGCGACAATCTCGCCCGGTTGCAGGCGGTCGGGGCGCGGGTGGAAGCGGCTGAGGCGCGGGCCTGGTTGCGGCAGCCGGGAACGCCGTTTGAGATCGTGCTGCTCGATCCGCCGTTTGGGGAAGGATTGCTGGAACCGGTTTGCGCCCAACTGGAAGCGGGTGGCTGGTTGATGCCGAACGCCTGGATTTATCTGGAGGCGGCGGCGGATCAACCCGCGCCACTATTGCCTGCTGCATGGACGCTGCATCGGGAAAAGATGGCCGGGACAGTCGCTTACCGGTTGGCGCGGCGAGTAGGTTCCACCCTCACCCCCAACCCCTCTCCCGCCTGCGGGCGAGGGGAGTAAGGTTGCCTTGCTAGTCGGCTTTCCTGATAATCGGCTCCATCCTCCGCCCCGCCAGGAATTTCCCATGTCCGTCGTCGCTATTTACCCCGGCACCTTTGATCCGATTACCAATGGCCATGCCGATCTGATCGAGCGTGGTGCGCGCATGTTCGAACGCTTGGTGGTCAGCATCGCCGCTAATCCTAACAAGCAGCCGCTGTTTTCCCTGGAAGAGCGCGTGGCGCTGGTCAACGAAGTGGTGGCGCATTTACCCCATGTCGAGGTGTGCGGCTTCGATATTTTGCTGGTGAACCACGCCAAGAGCATCGGCGCTAATGTCCTGATGCGCGGGTTGCGAGCGGTTGCCGATTTTGAATTTGAGTTCCAGTTGGCCAGTATGAATCGTCGCCTGAATCCGCAGATCGAATCCATTTTCCTGACCCCCGCTGAACAGTACGCCTTTATTTCGTCGAGCCTGGTGCGGGAAGTCGCCAAACTGGGCGGCAATATTGCCCCGTTCGTCCATCCCCGAGTTGAGGCAGCGCTGGCGTCAAAATTCGCATCCCGGAATATAGTTGAGTAAAATAGTCGGAAATTCCGTGTGGCCAGTGGCTACGCCGGATTTTATTCAA
>JAIFNF010000064.1 GCA_020047885.1 Gammaproteobacteria bacterium
GGCCGATTGACACCCCTGGCAAAGAGGACTCTGGCGAGTGGCGGCCCCATCTTCTTACCCGTCATTAGCCTATCGCGGCGGTGTCAGATTTCCTGACTAAAAAGAAGGCAGTCGGTGGCTTTTCTGCGTTGGAAACCGTTGACCGCGTGGGTGCCTTAACGCATTGGCAATAGGATGCAATAAGTTATGACTCCATTCAACCAAAAAGCTGACCGTGCTACGCACGGTGCGCTATCCCTCCCCGCCCTAAAGGACGGGGCCTCTCGCGCAAGAAGGGTGAGGGAGAGGCGTTCGGCGTGGAAGGGCGCTCAGGTAATCACCGTCGGTTCGTTGCGTCCGGTGCGTTCCCGGATGCCTGCGAGGTTATTGGCGATGCTGATCAATTCGCCCAGCGCCTGCTGAGTTTCCAAATCATGCTTCGCGGGGTGTTGCGCCTTCAGTCCCAGTACCGGACAGGCGATAGACAATCCGCGAACCGTCCTTGAACCCGATGCGGATGCCTTGTTGCTCACTCACGCTCTCGTCAATGGCATCGACATAGCGGAAGTCATCGGCGTAATCGACCGTGTAGGAACCGAATGACTGACCCGGCAGCGTCTTGGTCGCCTCGCGTAACACATCGACCAGACCGTTGGCGGCGGCGCTATCCACCGCTTCATAGTCATGGCGGGTGTAGTAGTTGCGCCCATAAATCTGCCAGTGTTCGCGCACAATTTCCGCAACCGACTGCCGACGTTCTGCCAGGATATTCATCCAGAACAGCACCGCCCACAGCCCGTCCTTTTCCCGGACATGGTCGGAGCCGGTGCCAAAGCTTTCCTCGCCGCACAGCGTAATCTTGCCCGCATCCAGCAGATTGCCGAAAAACTTCCAGCCGGTCGGCGTTTCGTAGCAGGGCATACCGAGTTTGGCCGCGACCCGATCCGCCGCCTGACTGGTGGGCATGGAACGGGCCACCCCGGCCAGATGCGCGCGGTAGCCGGGAGCCAGTTTGGCGTTGGCCAGGATCACCGCCAAACTGTCGCTGGGCGTGACGAAGAAATGCCGACCCAGCACCATGTTGCGGTCGCCATCGCCATCCGACGCGGCACCAAAGTCTGGCGCGTCCGATCCAAACAAGTAATCCGCCAACTCTTTCGCATACACCAGATTGGGATCGGGATGGCCATGGCCGAAATCCTCCAGCGGGATGCCATTCACCACCGTTCCCTGGGGGGCGCCCAACCGGTTTTCGATGATTTCACGGGCGTAGGGACCCGTGACCGCGTGCATGGCGTCAAAGCGCATCCGGGCGCCGGACTGGAACCAGGCGCGGATCTGGTCGAAATCAAATAACTGCTCCATCAGATCGGCGTAATCGCTCACTGCATCAACGATATCCACCTGCATGTCACCCACCAGGGTCGAGCCGAGTTGGTCCAGATCAATATCCGGGGTATCCAGGATATGGTAGCGGCGAATATGCAGGGTGGCGGCGTAGATCGCCTCGGTCACTTTTTCCGGGGCCGGTCCGCCATTGGGCGTGTTGAACTTGATGCCAAAGTCTTCATCCGGTCCGCCCGGATTGTGGCTGGCCGACAGAATGATGCCGCCCCGCGCCTGGTGCCTGCGGATCAAATGGGATGCCGCCGGTGTCGAGAGGATGCCGCCCTGGCCCAATACGACCCGGGTGCACCCATTGGCGGCGGCGATGCGCAGGATGATCTGGATAGCCTGCCGGTTGTAGTAGCGACCATCGCCGCCGACCACCAGCGGCGCTTCCGGCATCTCGCGCTGAGTGTCAAAAATGCACTGAACGAAGTTTTCCAGATAATGGGGCTGTTCGAAGACCTTGACCTTTTTGCGTAGCCCCGAAGTGCCGGGCTTCTGATCCTTGAACGGTTGGGTGCCGATGTTTTCGACCGTCATGATGCGAGGTTCTCCTTGGGTTTTAGCGGAATCTATTGAGGGTATTATGCGCCGGTTACGGGTTGCCGGGTAGAACCGGAACGGGAATTCAGTCATCACCGCCAGCACGGCCCACAATCCAGATTTCAAGGTCGGCTACGCCACCCGCACGCAGCACCCGGGCGCATTCACCGACCGTGCTGGAAGTGGTCATCACGTCATCGAGGAGGGCGATTCGCGCCCCAGACAGGGATTCCCCAAGGGCGAAGGCGCCCAGCGGATTGGTCTGGCGGGCGCGGGCATCCAGTCGAGTTTGCGGCGGGGTGTAGCGCACCCGGCACAGGCCGTCCGTGAGCAGCGGAATCTGAAAACGGCGCGCAGCGGGTCGAGCCAGTTCCAGGGCTTGATTGAAACCACGTTCGCGCAAACGCCGGGGATGGAGAGGAACGGGAATAATGCCATCTGGCCAGGAACCGCCACGTTCGGCCAGAGCGTCCGCAAACAAATCGCCCAACAAGCGGGCATGGCTCAACCGGCCATTGAATTTCAACCGGCGAATCAGGAAATCCAGCGGCGGTCGATAGCGAAAAGGCGCGAAGGTGCGGTCATAAAGAGGAGGCTGGGTTCGGCACGGCTCACAAAGGTCGGATGAGCCGAAGGACATCGGCAGAGCGCAGCACGAGCAGGGCGAGACGTTGCGCGGCAGGTCGGCAGCGCACCCGGCGCACAGGTCGCGTCCATCCCCGCCTGTAGCCCCGCACAATAAGCAGGTGGGAGGCAGTAGAATATCGTGGAATCGCTGTAGCCACGCGGCCATCATCAAGTGCGCTTCATCATTGACAAGGCCAGAGCGGTTTCCGAAGATAACCGATTAGCGTGGATACTGGGTTTCTTTCCATAATTTAAGGTATAAAAATCATGCAGATGCACATCCTTGAATCGCTTGAAGCAAGTGAAGACACCGTCATTGGCAAGATGGCGCGCGGCTCCTCCGCCAAACGGGCTTCGACCCTGATGAATTATGGCAATGTGATTGCGATCCTGATTCCCTTTCCGCTGCTGATCTTCTGGTTTGGCGCATCGATGCTGGTCTATGCCATGAACCGCCACCACCCCAATCCTAAAGTCGGGCACTATACTCAACAGGCGGCTTACCGTTTCTACGGAATTACCGGCTTTTTTATCGTGGCTGCGACCTTCATCCCGGGCGGCGGCTGGATCTGGCATTTTTTGGCCTGGATCCTGGCGGCGCTGATCCTGATTCCCTGGTCAATTATTGATCTGCGGCGCATTCACCGGGATGAATGGATGGATATCCCACTGGATGACCAGGGTCATCCCTTAACCCGTTGATAGAGCCTGATGAACACCTACGATCCACGGCGAGCCAACATCGGCGACCGGCCTGGTTTGAACGCTGAGTCGGATTTACCGGCGTTCTATCGCCAGATGCCTACCCCTGATCGGGAAAGTCCCGCTTTCGCCGAGGCGTTGCTGGCCGGGAATCAATGCACCGCACGCAACATTGTGAATGGTCGGCTGGATGCTGGCGTTGACCTGATCGAAGTGGACGTCGCTGTGATGCAACCGGCGCTGTATGAAGTGGGCCAGCGTTGGCAACATAACCGGATTTCGGTCGCGCAGGAACATCTGGCGACGGCAATTTGCCAGACGGTGCTGGCAGGCGCGCTGCTGCGGGTCGAACCTGCGCCATTTTGTGGCCAGCGGGGGCTGTTCGCCTGTGTGGAAGGCAATTTTCATGCGCTGGGGCTGCGTATGGTGGCTGACGCCTTTGAACTGGCCGGTTGGGAGAGCGCTTATCTGGGCGCTGATGTGCCGAATACGGCGTTGCTTGAGCAGATCGCGTCCACCCGTCCGGATGTCGTAGGGCTATCAGTTTCCCTGCCGCAGCAGGTGCTAAAGGTACGGGAACTCATTCGTATGTGCCGGATTGAACTGGGCGCACAGTGTCCCCCCATCATGGTGGGCGGACTGGCGATGAACAGCGTCGATGATCTCTGGCGGCGTGTCGAAGCTGATGTCTGGTATCCCGACGCGCGGTCTGCCCAGCGTGAGGTGTTATGAACCAGTTGGTCCGTTCTCTCGAAGACTTGGGATTGCCGCCGTTCCTGCAGGAATTGAGCAGCGTCGTCATTGCGTTGCTTGATGAGAACGGTCATGTCCTGGCCGCGAATCGAGGGTTTCTGCGCATGTCCCCGCCGCCGGAAGTTGGCGGCGAACCCTGGGATGTGCGTTCGCTGTTCGTCAATCCCCGCCTGGAGGATGTACAGGCGCTGGTGCCGTACCATGGCGGTGCACTGCTGTTGTATCGGGGGATTTTGAATGTCGCCCACGACGACCAACCCTGCCGCTCCTTGCAGGGGCATATCTATCGGTGGCAGCAGGGGCGGTTGCTGGTGGCGGCGGAATATGATGTCGAAGGTTTGGAAATGCTCGGCGCGACCGTGATGCAACTTAATGAAGAGCTGGCCGAGACCCAGCGGCAGTTGTTGCGCGCCAATCGGGAATTGAAGCGTAACGAAGTAACCATTCGTGAGTTGATGCATACCGACACGCTCACCGGGGTCGGCAATCGGCGGCGACTGGACGAGGCGCTGGCGGCTGAAGTCGAGCGGGGACGGCGGTATGGCGATGCCTTTTGCCTGTTGATCACGGATCTGGATCATTTCAAGGAAGTGAATGACCGCTACGGCCACACCGTCGGCGACGACGTGCTGAAACAGTTTGCGGCGCTCCTGCGCGAGCATTGTCGGCAGAGCGATCTGGTGACCCGCTTTGGCGGCGAGGAGTTTGTGTTGCTGCTGCCGGATACGGATTTGACCAGCGCGGTCGCCTGTGCGGAGCGGATTCGTCACCATCTGGAATCCCAACCCCTGACGCCGCAAGTCAACCGGATTACCGCGAGCTTCGGCGTGGCGATGCTGACTACCGATGAGGAAGGCGGCGATTTGTTGCGACGGGCGGATCAGGCGCTGTACCGCTCTAAAAAGGAAGGCCGCAACCGCGTCACCCAATCCATTGCGCCGGGACAAAACGCCGCCCCAGATACCGGGTGCTGCTAAATGCCGCTTTATACCTCTACCGTTGGCGAAGGACCGGATGTGGTGCTGGTACATGGCTGGGGGATGCACTCCGGCGTCTGGGAAGATGTCGTGGAGGGTCTGGGCGATCATTACCGGGTGACGGTGCTGGATTTACCCGGCCATGGCCATAGCGATCCGCTGCCCGTTGTGCAGGTCCCCCCCTTTGAAAAAGGGGGGTCAGGGGGGATTTCGCACTGGGCAACGGCGGTATTGGCCGCGACGCCGGCTCCAGCCACCTGGATCGGTTGGTCACTGGGCGGACTAGTCGCGCAGCAGGTGGCCTTGATCGCGCCGGAACGGGTCAGCCGACTGGTGCTGGTCAACAGTACGCCCTGCTTTGTCCAGCGCCCTGACTGGCCGTATGGCCAGGCGTTTGCGGTGTTGCGCCGCTTCGCTGAAGAGTTGCGTCAGGACTATCGGGCGGTACTCAAGCGATTTATTGCCCTGGAAGTGCATGGCAGTGAACACGCCAGCGCCCAGTTAAAGCAGTTGAAAGCGATGCTGTTTCAACATGGCGAACCGGCAGTAGCCGCGCTGGAGGAGGGACTGGCGATTCTGGAAACCACGGATCTGCGGACTCAGTGGCCACGGATTCAATGTCCGGTACTGTTGTTGATGGGGCAGCGCGATCAACTGGTTCCTGTTGGGGCAGGCGAAGCGATGTTGCCGCAGTTGCCAGACGCTCGGCTGCATGTCTTTCCCAAGGCCGGCCACGCGCCGTTCTTCTCGCACTTGCCGGAATTTCTGGCGGAACTTAGAGCCTTTCTCCATGAATGACGGCAGGGAAGATTTACCATTCCAACCCGACCCATACTGGCTGCGTCAGGTGTTCGAGTGGGCGGCGGGGCATGATGACGACGCGGCGTTTCTGCTGCGTGAAGTCGGTCATCGGCTGCTGGAACGGCTGGACTGCATGAACTTCCAGCCGGAGATGATTCTTGATGTCGGCTGTGGAACCGGCCTCATCACTACCCAGTTGATGAAGAAATATCGCAAGGCGCGGGTCTTCGGGCTGGAACGGGCGCTGGCGATGGTCAAAAAAGCCCGCAAACGCGCCCCCTGGTTCCGTACCCTGCATGGACTATGCGCTGAACCGGAGGCGCTACCACTGGCGGATGCCCGCTTCGATCTCATCTTCTCCAATCTGGCTCTGCCCTGGACGGTTGATCTGGATCGGACGCTGGCGGAATTTCGCCGCCTGCTCAAACCGGGTGGTGCACTGCTGTTCAGCACCTTGGGGCCTGATACCCTGACCGAATTACGGCGCAGTTGGACAGCAGCCGACGATGGTTATAATCACGTCAACGTCTTTCTCGATATGCACGACATCGGCGACGCCCTTTTGCGAGCAGGGCTGGCGGAACCGGTGATGGATGTCGAACGGCTGACTCTCACCTACCCGAATATTGAACGCCTGGCGCAGGATCTCCGCCAGATGGGTGCCCGTAATGTGACCCTGGGACGTTCCGCCACGCTAACCGGCAAGGGGCGCTGGCAGGCGGTGCGGGACGCTTACGAGCGCTATCGCCGTGCAGATAGTCTGCTGCCGGTTAGTTGCGAAGTGGTCTATGGCCACGCCTGGGGAGCGTTGCCGAATCAGGCGTGTTCCTCCAGCGAAGGTCCGGCGTTTTTCCCGCTATCGCAACTGCGTCGGCGCGGTTCATAATCACCCAATCCGTAAACAGCGTCTGGCAACGGGCGCACTACCGAGGAGCAAACGATCATGGCAAATGAAGGTTATCACGAGCCGATTAGTGAACTGTCTGATGCGACACGGGATATGCATCGGGCGATTATCTCATTGATGGAGGAATTGGAAGCGATTGACTGGTACAACCAGCGTGTCGACGCCTGTCAGGACCCGGAACTGAAAGCGGTTCTGGCGCATAACCGCGATGAGGAAAAGGAACACGCGGCGATGGTGCTGGAATGGATTCGCCGCAAAGACCCGGTATTCGACCATGAGCTGAAGGATTATCTGTTCACTAATAAACCTATTGCCCACGGCTAGACCACTATCCCCTTGTGTGGGAGGTTCAGAGGCCATGATAAACGACGCTTCAACAATCGATTCTTCGCGATTGAAGCATAAATCACTTCCTCTCATGCGAGACTGTCAGCGACAACTTTGAATCCAACCGGTTTAATCCAACCGGAGGCCCTCATGTCTGCAGTCATGAAAGCAGTCCACTCTGCAGATGATTTGTATGCTGAACTGGAAGCCTTACCGGAAAATCTGACCGGCGAAATTATTAACGGTCAGTTATATACCCAACCGCGCCCGGCTAATCGACATGCTTTAGCCGGTTCAAACCTGGGCGGAGAGCTTTATAGCCCTTATCACCGTGGACGGGGTGGACCGGGTGGGTGGTGGATTCTCGATGAGCCAGAAATTCATTTTATTCGCGACACCGAAGTTCTGGTTCCCGATCTAGCCGGTTGGCGGCGGGAGCGGATGCCACGTTTACCGAAAGATCAGCGGATTCAGGTCGTCCCGGACTGGGTCTGTGAGATTTTATCGCCCTCCACTGCCCGCAAAGACCGAATGACCAAAATGCCGGTTTACGCCCGCTATGGCGTGCCGTATCTATGGCTGGTCGATCCGCTGGCCCGGACACTCGAAGCCTTCGCACTGCGTGAGGGGCGCTGGACGGTGATGGGGCAGTTTCAGGATCAGGCCATCGTCAGCGTCCAGCCGTTTCAGGAGATTGGCCTGGAACTGGACGCGTTGTGGGAACCGACTGAGGATTGATCAGGATGATTCGCATGACAGACCAGAAAATCATCGAGCCATTTGCGGATCATCTTTTCAGGAAATCGCCTTAACGACGGCCTGCCAGGAAGGCGCGCACTACCTGTTCAGCCGCCGCGGCGAGATAATCACCGCCGGACGCCATGGCCTGTTCCAGGCTCACCGGTCCCGGACACAGGCTGAAGACCGCGTTGATGCCCAGGTCATGCAGCGCGTCCAGGCCACTGCCGACCCTGCCGGCGATGGCGATGCAGGGGACGCCGCTGGCGCGAGCACGTTCCGCTACCCCCGCCGGCGCTTTGCCAAATGCGGTCTGAAAGTCGATTTGCCCCTCGGCAGTGAGCACCAGATCAGCGCCGCGCAACTGCTCGTTCAGCCCGACCAGGTCCAGCACCAGATCGACCCCGCGCCGGAGTTCCGCCTTGAGAAAGGCTTTTAAGCCCGCGCCCAGTCCCCCCGCCGCGCCAGCGCCGGGCAGATCCCGCACGTCCAGCCCAAGGTCGCGTTCGATCACGGCGGCCAGATGGGCCAGACCCGCCTCCAGCATTCGCACCTGTTCGGGGGTAGCGCCTTTCTGGGGAGCATAAACCTGGGCGGCACCGCGTTCGCCCAAGAGCGGATTGTCCACGTCGCAGATCGCCTCAATCCGCACCTCTGCTAATCGGGGATCGAGGCCGCTCAGGTCGATGCGCTGGATCTGGGTCAACGCGCCACCGACAGGTTCGACCGGCTGGCCATTCTTGTCCAGAAAGCGCACCCCCAGCGCGGTGGCCATGCCGATCCCGCCGTCATTAGTGGCGCTGCCGCCAATGCCGACGATGAGATGGGAAACCCCCAGGTCCAGGGCCGCTCTGATTAGCTCTCCCGTACCGAGGGTCGTGGTCAGCAGCGGATTAAGGCGATCATTCGTCAGCAGCGCCAGGCCGCTGGCCGTCGCCATTTCAATCGCCGCCAACCGGCGGGTGGGGACATGGCAGAACCGGGCAGATACCGGATCGCCCAGCGGGCCGGTGACGAGTGCGGTTCGTTCCACCCCGTGTAAGGCGCTGACCAGCACCTCGGCCAAACCATCGCCGCCATCAGCGACGGGAACTTGCACGATGTCGCTGTCGGGGCTGGCTCGGGCGACGCCACGCGCCAAGGCTGCTGCTGCTTCGGCGGCGGTCAGACAGCCTTTGAGGGCATTAGGCGCAATGACTATTTTCATGCAACTCGCTATATCCATTGAGACTTTCGCGGCCAGTGGTGATATGCGGCTTCGCCCCGATGCGGACACGTTGTCCGCTTCAACCGGTCCGACTCAGCTTCTCCTCAATCCGCGCCAGCAGACTGTCCCGAGTCACTGGCGCGGCCAGGTAATCCGTCATGCCAAACTCCTTGAGTACCGTAATCAGCTCAGTATAGCGCTCATCAACGATCAGGATCGCGGGTAGTCGCGTCCCGGCCAGGGCCTCATAGAGTTGTTGCAGGAGCGCACGGAATCGTGGACCCAGCGTACTGAGATCCAGCAGCAACAAACCAATATTGCCCTGGGCTTGCAGCAAAGTTTTGCACTCATCAATCGTTTGCGCCGGGAATAAGGCATAACCGGCGCGGGCGACCCAGGGTTCAAACACCTCGAAGGCCCAGCCTTCCTCCGGATAGAACAAAATTCCGAGCCGATCGAGTTCCTCCTGACCTTCCAGAAAGGGTGAAGCAAACACCCGGCCGGCGACCGAAGTCCCACCGCCCGCCTCGTGCAGGCGATTCCAGAAGCGCTGCCCCAGCACCCGGAAAGCTTCTTCCGGGGTGGTTTCGCCGGACACGATCAAAGCCGCGGCGCTGGCTTCCAGCGAGCGGCTGCCCGCCGCGGCGGTGCGCAGACTGTCCATATCCACCCGGCCATCCAGCAACGCCGCCCGCAATGGCTCATTGACTTCAACAATTTCCGCGACCGGCAACCGGCCTTGATAGCCGGTGTACTGACAGCGCTCACAACCGATCGCCCGATAGGCGGGCGGGACCTGCATGGCGGTTTGGAAAAACTGTTCTAGCGCGGCCAGCAGTTCAGTGACGCGAGTTTTGCAGTCGGCACAGAGTCGCCGTAACAGCCGTTGCGCCATCGCGCCCAGCAAGGTGTCGGCGATGAAACTGGGACGGACACCCAAATCCAGCAGGCGCGGGATGGTGGTCAGGGCGTCCATGGTGTGCAGCGTGGAAAACACCAGATGACCGGTCAGCGCCGCTTTTACCGCGATGTCAGCGGTCTCGGCGTCGCGGATTTCCCCGACCAGCAACACGTCTGGATCCTGGCGCAGAATGGCTCGAATCGCCGAGGCAAAGGTCAGCCCGCTCCGTGGATCGATGTCCACCTGCGAAATGCCGTTCAGGCGGTACTCGACGGGTTCTTCAACGGTAATGATGTTGGTGTCCATCCGGTTCAGACCGGCCAGCATCGAGTACAGCGTGGTGGTTTTGCCGCAGCCGGTGAGACCGGTCAGCAAAAACAGGCCGGCGGTGTTGCCCGCAATGCGTTGGAGCGCCAGTTTTTCCGCCTGGGCGAAACTCAGGTTCGTCACCGAGTAAATTTTGGACTGATCGAGGATGCGGAATACCAGGCGCTCGACGCCACTGCTGGGCAGCGTGGAAATGCGCAAATCGTATTTGCGATCCCCGTATTCAATCGACAGGCGGCCATCCTGCGGAATCATGTCCTCGGTAGTATCCATCCGGCTGATGGTTTTAATCCGCCGCAGATAGGTTTCATAGACATTGAGCGGCAGGGTCAACAGGCGTTGCAGGACGCCGTCCACCCGGATGCGCACCAGGGCACCACCGGTAAAGGGCTGCATGTGGACATCGGAGGCACCCCGCCGGATGGCTTCCTGGACGATGCGGCGTCCCAACTCGGCGATATGGCTGTCATCGCCGGGATTAGGGTCGATGGGGGTTCCATCAGCCCGCCAGCGTAATACGCCAAATCGGCCAGAGTCGCGCACGATCGCGGCCGCGTAGAGGGCGTTGATCGTGTCTTCAAGGTCTTCGGGCGGCGCCACCCGCAGGGCCAGCGGGCGGGGATAGGCAAAGCGAATTTGCGCCAGCACCTCGGCGTCGCCGGGATTAGCCAAGGCAATCACCAGTCCTTCCGGGCTATCCTTGATCGGTAACACCGTTTGTTGCCGGACCAGGCGTTCGGGCAGCAGTCGGGCGGTGGCCGGGAGGGCTTCGCGAGGATCAATAGAGTTGTTCATCAATAAAATCACCTAACTTATTGAACTAAAAATGAGTTTTTGAGGTTCCAGAGGCCGGCAGCGGCAAAAATAAAGT